>DASZDF010000634.1:0-1821 GCA_035942275.1 Solirubrobacteraceae bacterium
GCTCTACGGCGGGCCCGTCTACGTGCGCAAGGAGATCGTCCACAACAAGCACGTCGTGGAGCAGCTGCGCGAGCGCGGCGCCATCTTCGTCGAGGAGCTCGACGACACCGTCCCCGAGGGGGCGCTCACCGTCTTCTCCGCCCACGGCGTCTCCCCGGCTGTGCACGCCGACGCCGACCGCCGCGGCCTGCGGACCATCGACGCGACGTGCCCGCTCGTCACCAAGGTGCACCGCGAGGCCGTGAAGTTCGCGGCCGACGGCTACACGATCGTCCTCATCGGCCACTCGGGCCACGAGGAGGTCGAGGGCACGATGGGCGAGGCGCCCGACCACATCGTCCTCGTCGAGACCGAGGAGGACGTCGACCGCCTCGAGGTCGACGACCCGGAGAAGGTCGCGTACATCTCGCAGACCACGCTGTCGGTCGACGAGACCCGCGCGATCATCGCCCGCCTGCGCGAGCGCTTCCCGGCGATCACCGGTCCGCGCACCGACGACATCTGCTACGCCACGACGAACCGCCAGGCCGCCGTGAAGGCGATGGCCGAGCAGTGCGACCTCGTGCTCGTCATCGGCTCGCAGAACTCCTCGAACTCCCAGCGGCTGGTGGAGGTCGCGCGCGAGTACGGCGCCGACTCGCACCTGATCGACAACGCCGGCCAGGTCGACGAGGCGTGGCTCGAGGGCAAGCGCGTCGTCGGGATCTCGTCCGGCGCCAGCGCGCCCGAGGAGCTCGTCGAGCGGCTCGTCGCCTTCTTCCGCGCCCGCGGCGTCGAGGACGTCTCGGAGTTCGAGGTCGTCCGCGAGGACGTCCGCTTCATGCTGCCGAAGCCCATCAGGCAGGCGCTCGCAGCCACCTCCTGATCTCGTCGCCGTGCTCGTCGAGCGCGGGCGGGCGGGACGTCGGCTCGGCGAGGCCGCGCAACGGCGAGCGGACGGTGCGGACGCCGTCGAGCTCCCACACCGGGTCGAGGCCGAGCGCCTCGGCGAACGCGAACGCCGCCGGGACGTCGTTGACCGGCCCCGCCGGCACGCCCGCGGCGTTCAGCCGCTCCGCCCAGCCGTCGCCGTCGGCGAGCGCCGCCTCGAGCGCGGCCGAGATCTCGTCGCGGTGCTCCAGGCGCTCGACGTTCGTCGGGAAGCGCTCGGCCAGGTCGGGCCGGTCGATGACGTCGCACAGCCGCGCGAACATCGCGTCGTTGCCGCAAGCAACCGCGAGGTCGCCGAAGGTCTCGTAGGGCGCGATCGACGGATGGCGGTTGCCCATCCGGCGCGGCGACGCGCCCTCGTTGAGGTACGCCGAGCCCTGGTTGAGCAGCGTCACGAGCGCGCTGTCCATCAGCGAGACCTCGACGCGCCTGCGCTCCGGCGATCGCAGCGCGGCCAGCACTGCGACGGCGGCGTGCAGCCCACAGACGAGGTCGATGACCGCCGACCCGACCTTCAGCGGCCGCCCGTCCTCCTCGCCCGTCACGTGCATGAGCCCGCTGACCGCCTGGAGGAGGAGGTCGTAGCCGGGCAGGTCGTTCTCGCCGAACGCGGTGATGTGGCAGGAGACGTGCTTCGGCTCGCCGAGTCCGAAGCGCTCCCACACGCCCGGGCGGAACGACTCGACGACGACGTCCGCCCGCGCCACCAGGCGCCGCGCCAGCTCGGCGTCGTCGGGGTCCTTCAGGTCGAGCGCGACCGAGCGCTTCCCGCGGTTGAGCCCGAGGAAGTAGCGCGGGCCCCAGCCGCGCGTGTCGTCGCCGCCGTCCGGCCGCTCGACCTTGACGACGTCCGCGCCGAGATCGGCGAGCACCTGCGTGCAGAACGGGCCG
>DASZDF010000635.1:0-4067 GCA_035942275.1 Solirubrobacteraceae bacterium
CGCTGACCCCCCAGCCACGGCGCCGCCCGGCTGCTCCGGGAAGGTCAGACCCTCGTCGCGCGCAGGCTCGACGTGATCGTGCGCGGCCCGTCGCGGACGATGAGCGTCACCGTGTACGGGCCCTTCGCGAGCCGGCGGGCGAGCCTCACGTTGATCCGCTTGCGGTGGACGAGCCCGCCGCGGTAGCCCTGCTCGGCGAAGCGCTTGACGACCCGGCCACCGGTCCGCCGCACGACGATCGACGCGCGCGCGTCGCCGCCGAGGCGGAAGCCGATCGTCAGCGGCCGCGCGGTCCGCCCGCCGAAGACGGGCCGGAACAGCTTGAACCGCCGCAGCAGCCCGCAGCTGTCGACGCGCTCGTAGCCGGGCACGCGCGAGAAGCGGCCGTTGCGCCGCACGAGCGGCAGGCGACGCTCGTAGATCGTCCCCGCGGGCGTGCGCGCCGCGAAGCGCACGACGTAGTGCCCGTCGGTCAGCCGCGCCCCGCTGCTGGCCCGGCCGTTCCACCGGACCGTCCCGCGCACATCGGCGAAGCGCTTGATCAGCCGCTCACCCGTCACCCGTCCGCCGCGCGCGTACTGGTAGAGGTCGATCGTCACCGGCGCGTCGGCGGTGAAGGCGAAGCCGAGCCGCCGGCCCTGCCGCCGCACGCTCGCCGACCGGATCGTCTGCACGTGGACGCACCGGGGCCCGCCGGCCTGCGTGCCCGCCACCACCGTCTGGCCGGTCAGCGGGTCGCGGACCTCCTTGCCCTTGAGCCGGGCGGGCAGCACCCCGGGACCGTCGGCCGGCAGCGGCGGCGCGGGCAGTGTCACGCGGTAGATGTCGATCGAGTTGCGGCCGCTCTCGCCGATGTTGAAGTCGGTGGCCGCGCCCCAGTAGGTGAACGTCCCGTTCGGGTTCTCCTGCGCCTTGAAGATCGCGGAGGTCCACTGGTTGGCGTTCTGCGGGATGAAGTAGCCGACCTCCTGGACGCTCACGGTGCCGTCCGGGTTCTCGGTGAAGTCGAGCACCTGCGTGCCCTGCGAGTACCAGCCCATGAAGATCCGGTTCTGGCCCGGGATCTGCTGGAAGACGTGCGCGGTGCAGATGATCGCCTGCCCGCCCGTGCGGACCGGCGCGCGGTAGATGGCCTTGCCGCCCTCCGGCGTCCGGGCGTATGAGGCGTCGGCCGCCTCCGCGCTCGCGTCGGGGTCGAGCTCGCCCTCGGCGTTGCGCACCTGCGGCGTCTCCTTGAAGAGCCGGTCGACGCGGTAGAAGTGCACGCCGCCGTTGCTCGTCGCCAGCAGCGACGGGTTGCCCTGCGCGCAGCTCGCGCCCGGCGGCGCCACGCCGCCGCCGCGCTCGTCGGTCGCGATGAGCAGGTTGCCGGACTGGCTCAGCTCCGCCTCATGGTCGAAGTCGATGTCCTCGGTGGACGGGCGCGGCCCGTTGCGGCCCATGTGGAACGCGTTGCCGATGTGCCGCACGCCGTCGAGCGAGGGGGCGCCGGCCGCCACCCACTTCGAGACGATGAGATCGTCGGTGCCCTCCCCGGCGCCGTCGACGCAGTCGGTGACCATCGCGCCGGTCGGGAACGCCTGGGACGCCGTCTCGCGCACCGTGCACGGCAGCGGCGTGCCGCGCAGCCGGTCGTCCGTGTAGTCGTCGGGCGTGCCGCGGTCGTCGAAGGCGCCGCTCATGTCGAAGACCATGAGCGCCTGCCCGCTGCCGCACGTGAGCCGGTCGTCGGGGTACACCTCGAGCTCGTGGCAGCCGTAGATGGCGCCGCCGGTGGTCCCGCGCGACATGGCCACCGAGGACCACCGGTAGCGGAAGACCTGCGGCCGGCACCGGGCGCGCTTCTCGGTGATCGAGGTGCCGGTCGGGAAGTTGATGCACGTCGACATGTCGACGACCTCGAAGCCGTCGAGCGCGCGCGACGTCGACCCCTCGACCTCGTTGGCCCTGACGCCCTGGGCGTTGACGGCGGTGCTGTCCGACGTCACCGCGTAGGCGATGTGAGGCCGCTTCGGGTCGACGTTGACCGTGTGCGCCTCGCCGATGTGCGACGTGAGCCCGATCTCCCGGGGGTTCGACGGGTCGTTGACGTCGATGATCTCGAGCCCACCCTGCTTGTCGCGCACGACGGTCTGGCCCTGGCCGCTGACGCCGCCGAACGCGCCCTGGTCGTGGCAGCGCCCGTTGGCGTCGGTCGCGTCGACGATGACCTGGGCGTCGCCCTGCGGCGCGTAGGGGTTGAAGGTGTTGAGGATCTGGCCGCCCTTCGGCGAGACCTCGACGTCGTGCTGGAGGCCGAGCGCGGCGGCCTCGTTGGCGATGCACGACGCGGTGGGGGCCTGCGAGACGAAGCGCGGCCTGACCTCGTCGCCGTCGGTGAGCTGCACGATCGTCTGGCCGCCGCCGTTCGGCGCCACGCCGAGCGTGCCGACCGTGGCGTACGTGTTGCCGTTGCGCCGGAAGAAGTCGAGGTCGGTGTGCGGGTTGCCGGTGGCGATGCTGGTGACGAACTCCCACTGCGCGGTCGCCGGGCCCATGCTGGCGCCCATGGTGGTGGGCGCGGGCCGGGGCGTGAGCGACGGCGCCGTGTGGTCGAAGAGCTCGTGAGCGGCGGCGGTGCCGCTGAGGACGATGGCTGCGGCCGCGGCCGCGAGCAGGGGGCGAACGATGAACCTCATATCGGTTCGGAACGGTACGCCCCCCGCCCGCGGCGCGCGTCGATCGGCTCAGCAGCCTCCCGCGTCGTCGATCGGCTCCGCCGCGGTGCTCGTCCCCCGCCACGTCATGGCCGTCGGAGCCGTCGCGGTCGCGACAGCGACGAGGTTGCGGGTCGGGGCCGCCTCGACCGTGCCGCCGTCCGCGAGCGCGATGTCGAGCCGCGTCACGGCGTCCGGCACGAGCGCGAAGATGCCGGTGGCATCGCCGCTGCCGGGCAGGCACGAGTAGAGCGCGAGGATGCCGCGCCGCGTGAGCTGGCCGCGAGTGCCGCAGGCGGTCACGGGACCCGCGTCGAGGCAGACGCCCTTCGAGCCGGGCACGACGTAGAGCGCACGATCGCCCATCGCGACGCGCCGGCCGAGCCGAAGGTTCAGCCCGAACTGCGCGACGGACGAGCGCGTGAACGCCCTGACGGGCACGGCGCCCCGGTTCCGCGTGCCCCGGAACAGCGCGAAGCTCTCACGCAGCCACGCCGGGGTCCGCGAGAGGGTCGGAGCGGCGGGCGGGGCCTGCCGCTCCGGCGACGGCTTCGCGGCGACCGTCGTCACCTGGGTCACCGACGTCCCGCCGGCGACGGCCAGGGTCGCGGCGGCGGCGGTTCCTGCGAGGGCCGCGAGGCCCGTGATCATGATCTTCTTGAGCATCTCTGTCCTCCTAGAAACGCGCGTAGCCGTAGATGTTCCGCTGGTAGTCATCGCCGTTGTAGACGAGCGGCTTCTTGAGCGGGCTGCTGCCGACGCTGAGCTCCACCCAGTTGTTCGCGCAGGCCCGCGCGATCATGTCGCCGTTGCTGTCCCGGATGAACTTCACGCAGGTGAAGACCGAGGACCTGCCGTGGTCGCCCTCCCAGGCCGACGTGCCGTAGTGGTACGAGTGACGCTCGTGGCTGATGCACCACGACTTCGGGGCCATCGGGGCGCAGTTGAAGTGGTTGTGCCCCCGCGACCCGCTGGACCTTCCGCAGCCGATGCCGGTCCCACCGGAGCCTTCGCGACCCATGACCGTCTCGGTCGCGACGCAGTCGAGCTTCGCCGGCACCGACAGAAGGCTTTGCACGTTGATCGACGGCGCGCCGGGCAGCTCCGGCTCGCCGGTCGCCTCCCGCGCGTCGTTATACGGGCACGCCTGCCCGGTGAGCAGGTCGACGCACGTCACCGTCACGATGCGGGCCGCTGTCTCGCCCCAGCAGCCATTGACGATCTCACCGCCGAGGCACACGTCGTCGCCGACGTGGACGTCGTCGGGGTTCAGCGGATCGGGCATGCAGCGCTCCCCACCGCTGAAGTCGATGATGGCGCACACATGCGCCGGATGGTGCGTCGCGCTCGCGGTCGGCGGCGCTCCCGCGC
>DASZDF010000636.1:0-6166 GCA_035942275.1 Solirubrobacteraceae bacterium
CCCTGGCGACAGCGCGGAGACCGCTCGCCGTCTGAAGGGTGGGATGGTCGGCCCGCCGCCCCCCGCGCGGCCGGGGCGCCAGCGGCTGGCCCCCCGCTTCGCCCGGAGGGACGCCAGGCCGAGCGAAGGCCCGGACGCCGCACGGGTCAGCGCGCGCAGTCGCCGTCGTTGAGGCGGTAGACGCTCATCACCGGCCCCGGCCGGTGGTAGGCGAGCGGGTAGTAGTCGAACGTCCAGTCGAAGTTGAACTCCACCGGCCCCTCGCCGCGCGCGTACGGCGAGGCCTCGTAGGCCAGCGTCGACCGGCGCTCGAGCTCGCGGTAGTAGGCGATCGCCTGCGGCACCTCGTCGGGGTCGGCCTCGGCGCGCCCGCGCTGGGTGGATCCCACGAGGACCCAGCAGTAGCCCTGGTCGACGTAGCGGTCGATGAGCTCGGGCACGAGGGTCCGCTCGAAGTCCTCGATGTGGACGACCGCGCCCGGCTCGGGCAGCCGCTCGCCCTCGGGGTCCTCCGGGTCGACCGTGGAGCGCGAGGGCGGGAACTTGGGCCACCGGTTGCCGTTGGGCGAGAGCCGCGAGGGGTTGCCGATGTCCTGCGCCCACGCGTCGGGCACGACCGGCTCCACGACGATCTTCGTGTTCGGCGCGATGTGCTCGACCATCCACTCGCGCGCGAGGTTGCGCGTGTCCTCGCGCGAGAGGACCTGCCCGATGTGCAGCGAGTAGACGAGCCCCTGCCCGCAGAGCAGGATCGCGCCGAGCGCGAGGAACGTCGGCCGCAGCCTCGGCCAGCGCAGGGCGCCGCGATCGGCGAGGTCGATCGCCGCGTAGGCGGCGAGCAGGCACACGAGCGGGAAGATCGGGATGAGCCAGCGCCCGAAGTAGCGCTCCTGCGTCCCCATGAACGCGACGTAGAGCACGATCGCCGGCCCGAGCACCCACAGCAGCCGCCGCTCGTCGCGCCACAGGAGCGGGACCGCCGCGCCCGCGGCGAACAGCGGCACCCAGCCGAGGCCCCACGTGAACGACCACAGGTAGTAGAAGACGCCGCTGCCGTGCGTCAGGCCGAGCTTGCCCTGCGTCTCCCCGCCCGCGGCGGAGGACTGGTGGGTGATCCCGTCCCAGAACGCCGGGAAGTCGAGGACGACGTACGGGTTCGCGGCGATGAACGCGGCCACCGCGCACCCCCCGGCGATCGCGATCCCGCGCACCGCCGGCCCGCGCCCACCGGCCGCGAGGTACTGGATCACCGTGGCCACGACCAGCGGCAGCAGCACGATCCCGCCCGTGTACTTCGTCGCGGCGGCGAGCCCGAGGCCGATGCCGGCGATCGCGTAGTCGCGCTCGCGCCCCAGGCGCAGGACGCCCGTGATCCCGTAGAGCCCCAGGCACAGCGGCGCCAGCGTGGGGACGTCGTTCAGCGCGAGGTGCGAGTAGAAGACCGGCAGGAACCCGACGGTGAGCAGCCCCGCGGAGAGCAGGCCGACCCGCCGGTCGAAGAGGCGCGTGCCGGCGAGGTAGAGCAGCAACACGGCGAGCGTGCCGAGGACGGCGGCGGTCGTGCGCGCGACCACCCACACCTCCGTCGGGTCGGTCGCGATCAGGTTCGAGACGCCCTCGCGCCCGCCGAACCACACCGTGAACACGACGTGCAGCACGTACGTGAAGGCCGGCGGGTTGACGAAGTAGTCCGGGTTCCACTCGTGCCCGTAGAGGCCGATCGCGCGCGGGACGAAGTGCGAGTTCTCGTCGGCGTTGTACGCGTAGGGCAGCCCGTGGTCGCTGCCCCACGTGCGCAGCACCAGCGAGAAGAGGAGCAGCAGCGCGAGCGCCAGCCACCACGGCCAATTCTCCGTCCGCGCCGCCGCGGGGGCGTTGGAGCGCGGGTGCCGGCGCGACAGCGCGGGGCGCGAGAGCCGTTGGCGGGGCGGCGCGCTAGCAGCGGACATAGGCGGAGTAGTAGTCGCTCACGGCCGCGCGGCGGTAGCCGCCGAGCGGGATCTGCGTGAACGGGTTGTCGGTGTCCTCGACGAGCGCCTGGCGCAGCACGGCCGAGCGCTGGTTGGGGTAGATGGCGACCCCGCCACGGGCGATGCGCCGCCTGAGCCGGGGATCGGCCCCGCGCTTCAGCGCCTCGCTGCGCGCGACGACCGCGCCGTCGGGCGCGTCGAGCATCCAGCGGACGTCGGGGATGAGCTTGTGGTTGGGCACGCTGATCGGGCCGCACCTCATCGCGGCGCGGACGGCGGGCGCGTCGAGGATGTCGTGGAGCGCCGGGTGCGAGTCGGCGCGGAACGACAGCTCGCGGCGCAGCCGGTCGGGGTCCACCATGATGGCGGTGACGGTCGCGCCGGCGAGGGCCACGACCGCGGCCGCGCCCGCCCACGCCCGCCGCGCGCGGGTCCCCTCGGCGAGCATCGTCCAGCCCGCGATCGCGACGCCGCAGAACACGATGATCACCATCGAGGCGACCAGCAGGTAGCGGTCGATGACGCTGAACCCGCCGAGGCCGACGAGCACGAACGTCCCGATCCCCACGGCCAGCAGCGCGCCCGGCACCGCCGCCCGGCGCGGCACCAGCGCGACCGCGACGCACAGCCCGACGATCCCGCCGACGAGCACCTGGAGCTTGTCGAGCTTGACGAGGAACTCCCAGATGGACGGCAGCAGCCCGCTCGCGCTCTTGTTGCGGCCGAGCTCCTCGGCGAACGCGCTCGTGTAGGTCAGCGAGTACGCCGGGTCGCCGGTCACGATCAGGTCGGTGCCCGCCCAGACGAGCGGCCCGAGCCCCGCGAGGACGGCGTACTTCGCGCGCGCCCGCCAGTCCGCCGGCCACGCGACCCAGAGGAAGTACAGGCCGCTGATCAGCCATGCCTCGGGGCGGAGCATCCCCGCCACGGCGAGGATCACGAGCACCGGCGTCCCGCGCCGCGGCCGCCGCGCCTCGAGGACGGCCGCCCAGACGACGAGCGCCATGTACGCGACGTCGATGTAGCCGCGGGCGGCGTAGAACGGGAAGTCCAGGCGCGAGCAGACGAGGACGGCGGCGGCGAGGCCGACCAGCGGCGTGAACGCGTCGCGCCCGAGCCGGTAGACGCCGGCGACGAGCGCCACGAACGACGCGACGCACAGCAGGATCCAGATCCGCTCCGCCCCGTGGCCGAGCGGCGACAGCAGCGTCCCGACGGCGATGGCCAGCGGATGCGGCGTCGGCGCGCGGTACGCGTCGTACGATGGGAGCGTCCCGTCGAGGATCTCGCGTCCCCAGAGGAGCGAGTAGTAGGAGTCGTAGTTGGGATACGTGGGGAACGCGAAGAACCCCCACACCGCCCCGCCGCAGAGCAGCGCGAGGGCGATCCAGGCCCAGCGATCGGCCCGCCGCTCGTCGAGCGGAGGCGCCGTGGGCGCGGCGACGGGCCGCGGCCGGGTGAGGGTCGCGCTCTCCATGAAGGGAAGTAGGCTAGGGGGCCGCTGTTCCGATGAAGCTGATCATCCAGATTCCCTGCTTGAACGAGGAGGAGACCCTCCCCTCGACCCTCGCCGACCTCCCGCGCGAGCTCCCCGGGTTCGACTCGGTCGAGTGGCTCGTCATCGACGACGGCTCCACCGACCGCACCGTCGAGGTGGCCCGCGCGAACGGCGTCGACCACATCGTCCGGCTGACGAACAACAAGGGCCTGGCCCAGGCGTTCCAGGCCGGCCTCGACGCCGCGCTGAAGCTCGGCGCGGACGTCATCGTCAACACCGACGCCGACAACCAGTACCAGGGCCAGGACATCGGCAAGCTCGTCGCGCCGGTCCTGCGAGGCGACGCCGACATGGTCGTCGGCGACCGCGAGGTGATGAACATCGAGCACTTCTCGCCGCTGAAGAAGTCCCTCCAGCGGCTGGGCTCGTGGGTCGTCCGCGCGGCGTCGGAGACCGAGGTGCCAGACACGACCTCCGGGTTCCGCGCCTACAACCGCGAGGCGGCGCTCCAGCTCGTCGTCGTCAACAAGTTCACGTACACGCTCGAGACGATCATCCAGGCGGGCAAGCAGTTCATCGCGGTCGACCACGTCCCGATCCGGACGAACCCGCAGACCCGCTCGTCGCGGCTCTTCCCCTCGATGTGGTCGTACGTGCGGCGCAACGCGGTCTCGATCTTCCGCATCTACACGCGCTACGAGCCGCTGCGGGTCTTCATGGTCGCCGCGGCGCTCGTCGGCTTCGCGGCGCTCGTCGTCTGGGCCCGCTACCTCTACTTCTTCATCCAGGACGACGGCGCCGGCCACGTGCAGTCGCTGATCCTCGGTGCGGTGCTCTTCAACGCCGCGATGCTGCTCGCCGCGCTGGGGATCATCGGCGACCTGATGAGCGCGAACTCGACGATGCTCCAGCGCGTCTTCGAGCGCGTCCGGCGGATCGAGCTGCAGCTCGGCACGCCCCCCTCACACTACGAGCCCGGCGCCAAGGACACCGGCCAGCCGCCCACGACCGGCGCGCGGGCGGGGCAGAAGACGGAGGAGCGGGAGGCCCTCCGCGTATGACGCCGCCCTCCGTGACCGTGGACCGCGAGGGCACGGTCACCGGCAACACCTACGACAAGTACGGCTCCACCAACCCGGTCGTCAAGCGCCTCATGGCGGGGTTCGAGGCGTCGCTGGAGCAGCTGTTCACGATCGCCTCGCCCTCGTCGCTGCTCGACGTCGGGTGCGGCGAGGGCGTCCTGACGCACCAGTGGGCGTCGCACGTCGAGGGGTCGGTCGTCGGGATCGACCTCGACGACCCGGCGCTGCACGCGGAGTGGGAGAAGCGCTCCGCGCCGAACCTCGAGTACCGCGTGATGAAGGCCGAGAACCTGCCGTTCGCCGACGACGAGTTCGACATGGCGACGGCGATCGAGGTCCTCGAGCACGTCCCCGACCCGCAGCACACGGTCGCCGAGATGGCGCGGGTCGCGTCGAAGCACCTGCTCGTGTCCGTGCCGCGCGAGCCGCTGTGGCGCGCGCTGAACATGGCCCGGGGCGCGTACCTGCGCGACCTCGGGAACACGCCCGGCCACGTGAACCACTGGTCGAAGCGGTCGTTCGTGCAGCTCCTGTCCAGGCACGGCGAGGTCGTGGAGGCGCGCTCGCCGTTCCCGTGGACGATGCTGCTCGTGCGGCTTGGCTGACTCGTACGGGCGCGGCGCCCGCATCCTCTCCGTAGGGATCGCGAGCACCGGCGTCGTCACGTTCGGCTACTTCGCGGTCGCCTCGCACGTGCTCGACGAGGTCGAGTACAAGGGCGTCTCGCTGCTGTGGTCGCTGATGTTCATCATCGTCAGCGTCATCTACCGGCCGATCGAGCAGCTCCTGAGCCGCTCGATCGCGGAGCGCCGGGCGCTCGGGCAGGCCGACCACGCGCTCCGCACGCCGCTGACGCTCCAGGCGGCGTTCGCCCTGCTCTTCCTCGCGGTGGCGCTCCCGCTGCGGTCGTACCTCGAGGACGACGTCTTCGACGGCTCGGCGACGCTGTACTGGGTGCTCGTCGGCGGCGTGCTGGCCTACGCCGCGTCGTACTTCGCGCGTGGGTGGCTGGCCGGCAACCGGCGGTTCGGGCTCTACGGCGGGCTCGTCCTCGTCGAGTCTTTGTCCCGCTTCCTGTTCCCGCTCGCGGTCGCGCTCGGCCTCGCCTCCGGCCAGGACGTGGTGGCGCTCGGCATCCTCGCGGCGCCGTTCGTCTCGCTCGTCGTCGTGCCGTGGGCGCTCGGGCGGCGCGCCCGCACGCCCGCTTCCGCCGCCGCGCCGGAACCCGACGCCGGCTCGCTCCGCGCGGGCGGCGGGTTCGCGCTGGCGGTCTTCGCGGTCATGCTCGCCGAGCAGACGCTGCTGAACGCGGCGGTGCTCACCGTCGACGCGACGTCGACGAACGCGGCGCTCGCCGGGTTCGTGTTCAACGTCCTGCTCATCGCGCGCGCGCCGCTCCAGATCTTCCAGGCGGTCCAGACGTCGCTCCTCCCCCACCTCGCGGGCCTGAACGCCACGGACGGCCACGACGAGTTCGCGCGTGCGATCCGCGTGACGCTGCTCGCGATCGCGGGGTTCGCGGGAGCGGTCGCGGTCGGCCTGCTCGCGATCGGACCGTGGGCGATGGACCTGCTCTTCGGCGGCGACTTCGACTACGGCCGCGGAGGCCTCGCCCT
>DASZDF010000637.1:0-5981 GCA_035942275.1 Solirubrobacteraceae bacterium
AGCGCGTAGTAGTTGTCGAACGTCGGCATGACCGGCGGGAAGAAGCGCTCGCCGGTGGGCTTGAGCATGCGCCCCGACCGGGGCGGGATGAGCTTCAGCCCGTGCAGCGGACGCCGCGGCTCGGGGTGGCGGACCGCGTCCGCGTAGTTCCACATGTTCGACAGGTGGGTGACGTTGCCGCCGATGCGCTCCACCTCCTCGTGCAGCGCGCCGTCGGCGTAGTAGTGCGAGCCCATGAGGATGTGCTCGGGCGCCTCGCCCAGCTCGGCCGGCCACTCGCGGCGCACGATGTCGAGGTTGCCGCCGACGCCGCCGGCGGCGATCACGACGGCCGAGCCGCGGATCTCCGACGCGTCCTCGAGCCGCACGCCGTCGACCCCGCCCAGTCCGTCGCGCAGGAGCGCCACGACGCGTGCCCGCAGCCGGACCGTGAGCGCCGAGCGGCGCGGGTGCTGCTGGATCGCCGACCACGTCGCGTCGACCAGCGCCTTGCCCGTTCCCCAGGTCAGGTGGAAGCGCGGGACGCTGTTGCCGTCGCCGTCGACGCCCCGCTCGGCCCAGTTGACGACCGGGAAGAACTTCACGCCGATGCCGCGCAGCCAGCCGCCGACCTCGTCGCGCGAGCGGCGCACGTACTCGGCCGCCCACGCGCGCGGCAGGTCGTCGTCGGGCCCGAACTCGGCGATGCGCGACCAGTCGTCGTAGGCCAGCTCGAAGCTGTCCTCGATGCCCGCCCGGCGCTGCTCGGGCGAGTCGACCATGAACATGCCGCCGAACGCCTCGCGCGCGAGGCCGCCGACCTCGGACGGGTCGCAGCGGTCGACGAGGACGACGTCGCGGCCATGGTTCAGCAGCTCGAGCGTCGTGACGAGGCCGGCGATGCCCGCTCCGACGACGATGACGGTCATGCCAGCGACATCCCGGGCTGCACGGGCACCTCGATGACGCTCGGCGCGCCCGACCCGATCGCGCGGCCGAGCGCGTCGGCGAGCTCGTCGCGGGAGGAGACCTGCTGCGCGTCGACACCGTACCCGCGGGCCACCTGCGCGACCTCGAGCCTCGGCAGGTCGAGGCCGGGCGCGCCGGCCACGTCCTCCATCGCGGCGAACCACTTCAGGATCGCGTACTCGTCGTTGCGCGGGACGAGGAAGGTCACGGGCACGTCGTAGGCGGCCGCGGTCCAGAGCGTCTGGATCGCGTACTGCGCGCTGCCCTCGCCGACGACGCACACGACCGGCCGGTCCGGCTGCGCGAGCTGCACGCCGACCGCCGCAGGCATCCCGAAGCCGAGCCCGCCGCCGGCGGCGAAGTAGTACGAGCCCGGCCGCGAGGGGCGCATCTGGTTGCGCAGCGCGAGCGTCGACGCCGGCGACTCGAGCACGACGATTCCCTCGTCCGGCAGCGCCTCGGCCAGCGCTGCCATCGCGTGCGAGGCGTTCATCGGGTCCGAGTCCTCCATCGGCTCGGGCGCCGGGCGCGGATCCGGGCCGCCGCGCTCCCTCGGCTCGCCCGCCGCGTCGGCGAGCGCCCGCAGCGTGAGCGCGACGTCGGCGACGATCGCGTCGCCCATCGGGGCGCGGGCGGCCTCGTCGGGGTCGCTCGTGATCGCCACCAGCCGCGTGCCCTCCGGCAGCAGCGGCCCGGTGATGTTCGGGTAGTAGGGGAAGACCGAGGAGCCGACGACGAGCACGAGGTCGCGGCCCCGGAGGATCTCCCCGAGCGGCCCGATGGCCGGCGGGAGGATCCCCTGGAAGAGCGGGTGGCCCTCCGGGAAGCCGATCCGGCCACCGCCCGGCGCCGGTGTGGCGGCGACCGGCAGCCTGAGCTTCTCCGCGAGCTCGACCGCGGCGTCCCAGCCCCCGCTCGCGTCGATGTCGGGCCCGGCGACGAGGAGCGGGCTCGCGGCGTCGGCGAGCTGCTGTGCGAGCTCGCGGACCGCGGCCGGGTCGGCCTGGGCGCGGCCGGTGACGGTCCGCGTCGTCTGGTGCCGGACCGCGGCCTCGTCGACGTCGGCGTCCCAGTCGTCCATCGGGATCGAGACGAAGACCGGCCCTCTCGGCGGCAGCGCCGCCAGGTGCGCGGCGCGGGCGAGCGCGTGGGGGACGTCCTCGGCGCGCGGCGGCTCGTAGCTCCACTTCACGAGCGGGTGGGGCATCCGGACGGCGTCGCGGTTCGTGAGGTTGGCCTGGAGCGTCATGAGCTCGCGGGCCTGCTGGCCCGCGGTGACGACGATCGGCGACTTGTTGGCCTGCGCGTTGAAGATCGCGCCCATCCCGTTGCCGACGCCGGGCGCGGTATGGAGGTTCACGTGCGCCGGCCTCCCGCTCGCCTGCGCGAAGCCGTCGGCCATCCCGACCGCGACGATCTCCTGGAGCCCGAGGACGTAGCGGAAGTCGTCGGGGAAGTCGGCGAGCATCGGCAGCTCGGTCGAGCCGGGGTTGCCGAAGATCGTCGTCATCCCGCGGTCGCGCCACATCTCGAAGACGGCTTCGCGGACGGACGTCACGGGCTGATGCATACCGGTTTGCCGACCGGCGCGCCGCGAGGGAGCGCGGTCTACATTCCGGCGTCGCATGCGTCGCCTCGCCGTCCTCCTCGCCCTGCTCGTCGCGCCGACCGCCCAGGCGGCGTCGCTCTACGACGGCCCGGGGCCGCGGCCGGGGCCGGACCTCCTGTACGCGCCGCCGTTCGACGCGCCGCAGCTCGCGAACGACGGGATCTGGCAGGCGCCTCCGATCCTCGTGTCGGGCGCGAGCGCGTATCGGCGCGGCGAGTTCCTCTACCAGGACTACCTCTTCGACGACCACGGGGCGCGCGGCGCGCGCGACCCGCGGGATCCGCGGTTCGGCGACGACACGTTCAGCGCGCCGTACGGGACGTACACGTACCCGACCGACGAGAAGTACGCCGAGAACGCCGCGGACCTGGTCGAGCTGCGGATCCGGCCGCTCGAGGACGCCACCGCGTTCCGGCTCACGTACAACACGCTCGTCGACCCGGAGGTCACGGCGACGACGATCGCGCTGGGCGACAGCCCGGCGCCGCTCCCGCTGCCGCACGGCGCGAACGCGAGCGCGCCGGCCTCGCACTTCCTCACCGTCCACGGCACGACGGCCGACCTGCGTCTCGCGGGGACGGACGCGGTGGTCACCCCGGCGCCGTCCGTGTCCGTGAGCGTCGAGCGCCAGCAGGTCGAGGTGATCGTGCCGCGCGCCGCGTGGGACCCGGGGCGGTCGGTGGTCCGCGTCGCGGCGGGCACCGGGCTGTGGGACGCCGCGGGTGGGAAGTACCTCGTGCCGTCGGCGCAGTCGAGTGCGACCGCCGCGGGCGGCGCGTTCGGCGACGCGAGCCCGGCGGCGATCTTCAACGTCGCGTTCCGCTACGAGGTCCGCGATCCCGCCGCTCCCGCGCCGGGCGAGGAGCCGCGGCCGCAGATCCAGCGCCCCGACCAGCCGTTCACCGGCCCGCGTTGGTGGCGCGACCAGGCGCAGGGCGACGCGCTGCGGACGGGCGACCTCTCGCCGTTCTTCGCGAGCGTCGACTTCGGGAAGCTGCGCGACGGCGTCGAGGACGACATGCCGGGCGCCGCGAAGGGGACGCCGGTCGACGGGCCGATGAACCGCATCCTCGCGTCGCACTTCCAGCCCGGGCAGGGGCAGGACTTCGACCGCGAGTGCGGCAGCGCGACGAACTGCGAGGGCGAGCTGCTCTCGCGCCTTCAGCCGTACGCGATCTACGTGCCGCGCAAGCCCATGCCCGCGCGCGGCTACGGGATGACGCTGCTGCTGCATTCGCTCGGGGCGAACTACAACCAGTTCACGGGGTCGAACAACCAGTCGCAGCTCGGTGAGCGGGCGGAGGGGTCGATCGTGATCACGCCCGCCGGGCGCGGGCCCGACGGCTGGTACTGGGGCGTCGCGGGCGCCGACACGTTCGAGGTGTGGGCCGACGTCGCGCGCCGCTACCGGCTCGCCCCGGAGTGGACGGCGATCTCCGGCTACTCGATGGGCGGCTACGGGACGTACAAGTTCGCGACCCAGTTCCCCGATCTGTTCGCGGCGGCGAATCCGGTCGTCGGGCCGCCGTCGCTCGGCATCTCGGCGACGGGCGAGGACTCCACCGGCGGCGACCAGACCAACACCGGGTTCATGCTGCCGTCGGTGCGGCACATCCCGTTCCTGATGTGGGTCGGCTCGAACGACGAGCTCGTGCCGATCAGCGGAACGACGCGGCACGCGCAGCGCTTCGACGACCTCGGCTACCGCTACGTCTTCGACGTCTTCGCGCCCGCCGACCACTTCGCCCTGGCGGTAAAGGACAACTACGAGGCGGCCGCCGAGTTCCTCGGCTCCGCGCGCGTCGATCGGGATCCGGCGCACGTCACGTACGTCGTCAACCCGAAGATGGACTTCCCCGAGGCGGGCACGGTCGCCGACCACGCGTACTGGCTGTCGGGGATGAAGGTGCGCTCGGCCGAGGGGGAGGCGCCCCGGGCGTTCGTGGACGCGGTGTCCGAGGGGTTCGGCGTGACCGATCCCGAGCCGGGCGCCACGACGCGGGGCGGCGGGGCGCTGACCGGCGGCGGTCCGGTGCCGCCGGCTCTGGCGTACGTGGAGCAGGCGAAGGCGTGGGGGTCCGCCGGGACCGCTCCGGTCGCGGATCGCCTTCGCGTGACGGCGACGAACCTGAGCGAGGTCACCGTGAACGTGCGGCGGGCGCGGGTGACGTGCGACGTCGACCTCGAGGTCGACAGCGACGGGCCGCTGCTCGTGCGGCTCGACGGCTGCGGGCGCCGCGAGGCGTTCGGGGGCGCGAGCGTGGCCGCTGGGGGCCGCCCCGCGGCTGCCTGCCGGGCGGCGAACGGGTTCGTCCGCGCGTTTGCGCGGCCGCGGGGGCGCCGGGTGCGGATCGAGGCGGCCCAGGTCGACCCCGGACGCTTCGATGTCGACGTCTTCCGGCAGTCCCGCGGGCGTCGCGTGATCGGCGAGCTGCGGGTGGCGCGGTTCGCCGGCCGGCGGGGCTCGTTCCGGTGGGACGGCCGGGGGCGCAAGGTCGGCGACGGGGTGTACATCGTGCGGTTCACGAAGCGGCTGCGCGGCGGCCGGGTCGACGTGCGCCGCGTCGTGCTCGAGCGGCGGCGCGGGAAGTGGCGGCGGCTGCCCGACTACTACCGCCGCGTGTCGTGCGGCCGGCTGTCGTCGTTCAAGCTGACGCGGCCGGTGTTCGGAGGGACGACGCGGCGCCCGCTCGGCATCGCGTTCCGGGTCTCGACGCGGTCGCGCGTCGGCGTGCGCGTGCTGCGTGGGAAGAAGGTCGTCAAGCGCTTCCGCGCGACGACCCGCGCCGCTCGCCGCACCCACCGCCTCCGTCTGGTGCCGCGCGGCCTTCGCCGCGGCACGTACCGCGTCGTGCTCGACGTGAGGCCGCAGCGAGGCAAGCGGCTGCGGGCGACCCTCACGTCGCGCCGGCTGTAGGCGCCGACCGGTCCGCTTGGGGAGCGCCGCCGCTTCGCTCACCGGCGCGCGCCGCGCCGCTCATCCGGCGGCCACCGCGACCACTCCCGCGAACACCGCGGCCGCTCCGGCGATCCTCGCCCTCCCTCCGCTCTCTCCGAGCATCCGCGGGGCGAGGAAGGCGGCGATGACCACGCTTCCCTCCCGGATCGCGGCGACGGGCGCGGGGTCGGTGAGGGAGAGGGCGGCGAGGGCGAGGCCGAACGCCCCGACCATCCCGGCGGCGACGCCGGCGGTGCGCGGGGTGATCTCGCGTCGCAACGCGGCCGCGCCCGAGCGGAAGGCGTGCCGGCGGCCGGCGCGGCGGCGGCGGTTCGCGTCGAGGAGCCCCGGCCCGAGGCGGACGACGAACCCGGCGGTGCGGACCGACTTCGCGCCCGCTCTCGCCGCGAACGTGGCGGCGTAGACGAGCCCGGGGACCCCCACGACGAGGCAGAGGTACGGGACGGTCGCCGCGTGGTCGAGGCC
>DASZDF010000638.1:0-7638 GCA_035942275.1 Solirubrobacteraceae bacterium
CTTCTCGGCCGGCTTGTACGTGCCGTCGATCCGCGTCGCCTCGCCCGCGTACCAGTGCAGGAAGTCGGCGGCGTAGAGCACCTCGGCCTTCGACTCCGCGACGGGCTTGCCCATCTCGAGCGTCATCAGCGTCGCGAGGTCGCCGGCGCGGTCGAGGATCAGCTCGTACGCACGGCGCAGGATCTCCCCGCGCTCGCGCGTGGGCGTGGCGGCCCACTCGCGCTGCGCGTCGGCCGCGGCGCCGAGCGCGGCCAGCGCGTCGTCGACCTGCGCGTCGGCGACCTCGGCGACGATCTCGCCCGTCGCCGGGTCCTCGACGCCGAGCGTCCCGCCCCCCGACGCGTCGCGCCACTCGCCGCCGATGTAGAGCCCCTTCGGGACGCCGTCGACGATCTGCTGCTCTGACGAAGTCGCTGTTCCGGCCATGATCAGAAAACCACCGTTTCGGTTCCGAGCTCCTCTGAGATTGCCACGTCGATCGAGTAGTCGATCGGCAGCACGATCAGCGACGGCACGTCGAGCGTCAGCGCGTGCTTCAGGTGCCGCCCGAAGTCGTCGACGCCCTCGCAGCGCCAGGCCGGCATGCCGAAGGATTCGGCGAGCTTCACGAAGTCCGGGTTCGTGAAGTCGACGCCGAAGTGCCGGCCGAACTTCTTGTCCTGCTTCCACACGATCGAGCCGTACTGCCTGTTCTCCCACACGACGTTCACGACGGCGGTCCCGAGGCGGGTCGCCGTCTCGAGCTCCTGCACGTTCATGAGGAAGCCGCCGTCGCCGTTGACGGTCACGACGCGCCGGTCGGGGTGCACGAGCTTCGCGGCGATCCCGCACGGGACCGCGAAGCCCATCCCCGCCAGGCCGTTCGCGATGAGCACCGTGTTCGGCTCGTGCGCGGGGAACATCCGCCCGATCCACAGCTTGTGCAGGCCGACGTCCGAGATGAGCATGTCGTCGCGGCCGAGCGCGTTGCGGATCTCCCACAGCGCGCGCGGCGGCTGCATCGGGAAGTGGTCGTCGTCCTTGGCCGCCTCGAAGCGGCCGAGGATCACGTCGCGCAGCCGCTGCGAGCCGCCGCTGTGCGGCACGTCGCGGCACTCCTCGGCCAGCCGCGTCAGCACGTGGTAGATGTCGCCGAACAGCTCGACCTCGGGCTGGAAGTTCTCGTCGATCTCGGCCGAGACCGAGTCGATCATCACGATCTTCTTGTCGCGCTTCGGGTTCCAGTGCTTGGGCGCGTGCTCGACGAGGTCGTAGCCGATCGCGATCACGACGTCGGCGTCCTCGAAGCCCGCCATCGCGTAGTCGCGCGACTGCAGCCCGACCGTGCCGAGCGCCCGCGGGTCCTGGTAGTCCATGACGCCCTTGCCCATGAACGTCTCGGCCACCGCGATCCCGGTCGCGCGGCTGAACTCGCGCAGCGCGGGCGCGGCGCCGGCGCGCACGACGCCGTTGCCGGCGAGCGCGACGGGGTTGATCGCGTTGCGGATGAGGTCGGCGGCCTTCAGCAGCTCGCGCGCCCCCGGCTCCGGCTTGACCGGGCGGCGGCGCGGCAGCGGCGACGTGTCGACCTCCATCGCCATGACGTCCTCGGGCAGCTCGAGGTGCGTGGCCCCCGGCTTCTCGGACTCGGCGACCTTGAACGCCTTGCGGACGACCTCGGGGATGATCTCCGGGCTCGTCACCTGCGCGTTCCACTTCGTGATCGGCCGCATGACGTCGACGAGGTCGATGTACTGGTGCGACTCCTTGTGCATCCGCTCGAGGTCGGACTGGCCGGTGATGGCGACGAGCGGGGCGCGGTCGAGGAACGCGTCGGCGACCGCGGTGACGAGGTTCAGGGCGCCGGGGCCGAGCGTCCCGAGGCAGACGCCGGCGCGTCCGGTGAGGCGCCCGTACATGTCCGCCATGTAGGCGCCCCCCTGCTCGTGGCGGACGGGGACGAACGACACGGAGGAGTCCGCGAGCGACTCGTTGAGGTCGAGCGTCTCCTCTCCCGGGATGCCGAAGACGTACTTCACGCCCTCCGCCTCCAGGCACTCGACGAAGACGTCCGACGCACGACGAGCGCTCAACCTGCGACCCCCTGGATCCGATGACCTAACGTGGAAGCTACCACCGCAACCCTGGTCCCCTTCCCGGGTCGTGTTCCCCTGATGCGCCGTCTGATTCCGCCCACCGCGATCGTCGCCCTGCTCGCCCTTCCCACGGGTGCCCACGGCGCGACCTCGCTCACGATCAAGGGCGCGGGATTCGGCCACGGCGTGGGGATGAGCCAGTACGGCGCGATGGGCTTCGCGAAGCAGGGCAAGGGCTACCGCGAGATCCTCGGGCACTACTACACGCGCACGCAGCTCGGGCGGCTCGACGCCGATCCGGCGGTGCGCGTCCTGATCCAGGCGAACAAGACGTCGGTGACCTTCAACGGCGCGACGCGCGCCGGGAGCCGCAGGCTCGAGCCGACGTCCGCGTACAGCGCGACCGCCTACGGCGCGTCGGAGGTCGTCCTGCGCTCGGCGAGCGGGCGCAAGCTCGGCCGGTACCCCGCGCCGCTGCGCATCGGCGGCTCCGGCGGGCGGCCGGTGATCCTCAGCGGTTCCGGCGCCTACCGCGGCGCGCTCGAGCTGCGGCCCGCGCAGTTCGGCGGGCTGAACGCGATCAACGCGGTCGGGCTGGAGGACTACGTGCGCGGGGTCGTCGCGCTCGAGTCGCCGGCGTCGTGGCCGCTCGAGGCGCTGAAGGCGCAGGCGGTCGCGGCGCGGACCTACGCGCTGACCACTTCGAAGAAGGGCGCCGGCTGGGACCACTATCCGGACACACGCTCGCAGATGTACGGCGGGGTGCAGGCCGAGACGCTCTCGACCGACCGCGCCGTCGCCGCGACGCGGGGCGAGGTCGTCACCTACGACGGCAAGCCCGTCACCACGTACTTCTTCTCGACGTCCGGCGGGCGCACGGAGAACGTCGAGTTCGGCTTCCCGGGCGGGGAGCCGAAGCCGTGGCTCAAGTCGGTCGACGACCCGTACGACGACGTCTCGCCGAAGCACCGCTGGACGAAGCGGCTGTCGATGGGCGCGGCGAGCGCGAAGCTCGGCGGGCTCGTGAAGGGATCCCTGCGCGAGATCCGGGTCGTCAAGCGCGGCGTCTCGCCGCGGATCGTCGACGCCGAGGTCGTGGGGACCGGCGGGCGGACCGGCGTGAGCGGCCCGACGCTGCGCGCCCGCTTCGGCCTCGACGACAGCTGGGCCTTCTTCACCGTCGCCGGCGCGGACGCCGAGCCGCAGGGCGGCCGCACCGAGGGCGACCCCGGCACGGGCGCCACGCCGGCCCGTGCGGCGCGGCGCACCGGTGGGCTCGTCCGCGGCTTCTTCCGCCCGGCGCGGCGCGGCAGCACGGTCGTCGTGCTGCGGCGCACGAGCGCGGGCGTCTGGCGCGTCGAGGCGCGCACCCACGCCGGCCGCGGGGGGCGCTTCAGCGCGACCGTCGGCCGCCCGGGCGTCTACCGCCCGATGCTCGGGGACCTGCCCGGGCCCGACGTCCGCTTGCGCTAGCCGCGCGGCCGGGCGTAGGGTCGCCGCCATGGCGACGCTCGAGACGCAGCTACCGCGCGCCCTCACGGCGACGACGCTGTGCGAGGCCTTCCAGATCACCGCCTCCGAGCGGCCGGACCAGCCCGCGGTGCGGGCGGTCGGCGGCGCGGGCGAGCTGACGTTCTCGCAGCTGCGCGACCGCGTGCGGATGATCGCCGCCGGCCTCGCGGGCCTCGGCGTCCGGCGCGGCGACACCGTCGCGCTGATGATGCTCAACCGGCCCGAGTTCCACGCGTGCGACCTCGGCGCGCTGCACCTCGGCGCGATCCCGTTCTCGATCTACAACACGTCGGCGCCGGAGCAGATCGCGTACCTCTTCGAGAACGCCGGCAACGGCGTCGTGATCACCGAGCGGATGTTCGCGCCCGCGATCGCCGCGGCGGGGTTCGACGGGCACGTCGTCCTCGTCGACGGCGGCGCGGACGACGGCGCGACGTCGCTGGACGAGCTCATGGCGGGCGGCGAGGAGGGCTTCGACTTCGAGGCCGCCTGGCGGGCGCTCGGGCCCGACGACCTGCTGACCCTCATCTACACGTCGGGGACGACCGGGCCGCCGAAGGGCGTCCAGCTCACCCACCGCAACCTGCTCTCGATGATGCGCGGCTTCCGGGCGCTGGTGGGCGCGTCCAGCGGCGGGCGGATCGTGTCCTTCCTCCCCAGTGCGCACATCGCGGATCGCTGGGCGAGCCACTACCAGTCGCTGTGCTGCGAGGGGTTCACCGTGACGTCGGTCGCCGACCCGCGGCAGGTCGTGGCGGCGCTGCCCGAGGTGCGCCCCACGCTGTGGGGAGCGGTCCCGCGCGTGTGGGAGAAGCTCAAGGCGGCGCTCGAGGCGCAGGGCGTCACCGACCCGGGCGCGATGCCCGAGGAGGCGCGCGCGGCGATCCGCGCGAAGCTCGGGCTCGACGCGGTCGAGCGGAGCATCATCGGCGCGGCGCCGACCCCGGTCGAGGTCCTCGAGTTCTTCGACGCCCTCGGCCTCCCGATCCTCGAGGTCTGGGGGATGAGCGAGACGTCGGCGATCTCGACGTGCAACCCGCCCGGCGCCCCGCGCTTCGGGACGTGCGGCGTCGCGCTGCCGGGCGTCGAGCTGCGGATCGCCGACGACGGCGAGCTGCTCGTCCGCGGCGAGCACGTCATGACCGGCTACCGCGGCGACCCGCAGCGCACCGCCGAGACGTTCACCGACGACGGCTGGCTCATGACCGGCGACGTCGGTGAGATCGACGCCGACGGCTACCTCAGGATCGTCGACCGCAAGAAGGAGCTGATCATCAACGCGGCCGGCAAGAACATGTCGCCGGCGAACATCGAGTCGCGGCTGAAGGCGGCGCACCCGTTGATCGGGCAGGCGTGCGTGGTGGGCGACGGACGGCCCTACAACGTGGCGTTGCTCGTGCTCGATCCCGACGTTTCCGGAGGTCGCAGCGCCGGTGAGTTCAGCGAGGAGGTCGCGGGTGCGGTCGCCGAGGCGAACAGCCACTTGTCGCGGGTCGAGCAGGTCAAGCGGTACGTCGTGCTCGACGCGGAGTGGATGCCGGGCGGCGACGAGTTGACGCCGACGATGAAGCTCAAGCGCAAGCCGATCGCCGCGAAGTACGCCTCGGAGATCGAGGCGCTCTACGCCGCCCCGCCTCAGTAGCTCCGCGGCAGGCCGAGCGAGTGCTCGGCGACGTAGTTGAGGATCATCTCGCGCGACACCGGCGCGGTGCGGACGAGGCGGACGCCCCAGTACATGTCGGTCAGGCCGTACTCGAGCGCGAAGCCGTTGCCGCCGTGGGTCTGGATCGCCTGGTCGACGCAGTGGATGGCGGCCTCGGCCGCGGCGTACTTCGCCATGTTCGACGGCTCGCCGGCCGGCGCGCCCGCGTCGTAGAGCGCAGCGGCCTTCTGCGTCATCAGCCGCGCGAGCTCGAGCTCGATCTTCGCCTGCGCGAGCGGGTGGGAGAGGCCCTGGTGCGCGCCGATCGGGACGTCGTTCCAGACCTTCCTCTCCCGCGCGTACTCGCTCGCGATCTGCAGCGCCCTGCGGCCGGCTCCGCACGCCACCGCGGCGCCCATGATGCGCTCCGGGTTGAGGCCGTCGAACGCCGCCTTCAGGCCTGCGGACTCGCCCCCTATCACTCGCTCCTCGGGCACAACCACATCATCGAGAAAGAGCTGCCATTGCCTGTCAGCCGCTCGTAGAGCCGTCGGGATGTGCTGTCTCTCCAGGCCCTCGGCGTCGGTGTCGACGAGGGCGAGCAGCGGTAGCCCGAGCTGGCCGTCGTCGTGCCGCAGCCGCGCCACGACGAGGATCGCCTGCGCGTCCTCCACGCCCGAGATGTAGGTCTTGGTTCCCCGGAGCGAGTAGCCGCCGTTCTGGCGCTTGGCGGCGGTGCTGATCTGGTGGCTGTTCGACCCGGCGTCGGGCTCCGTGATCGCGAACGCGACGCGCGTCGTGCCGGCGGCGATGCCGGGCAGCCAGCGCTCGCGCTGCTCCTCCGTCCCGTGCCGGACGAGGATCGACCCGACGATCGCCGGCGAGACGATGATGAGCAGCAGCGAGCAGCCGGCCGCGCTGATCTCCTCGGCGACCGCCGCGAGCGCGCTCATGCCAAGCCCGCCGCCGCCGTAGCGCTCCGGGAGGTTGACGCCGAGGAAGCCCTTCGACGCGAGCGCCTCCCACAGCGCGGTCGGCGGCTCCTCCGCCGCGCTCTGCCTGCGCATGTACGCGGGGCCGAAGTCGCCGCAGATCGCGGCGACCGTGCGCCGCATCTCGACCTCCTCGTCGGTCGGGACGAGCGGGAGCACGGGCTGCGGGGTCGTCGCGGTCATGCCGCGGACGCTAGCGCTGCGCGCAGCGTCGCGGCGACGTCGTGCGGGCGGTCCGTGACCTGGCGGTGGGTGAAGCGCAGGACCTCGTAGCCGGCGCGCTTGAGCACGTGGTCGCGGGCGCGGTCGGTCTCGAAGGCATGCCGGGTGCCGTGGTAGCGCCAGCCGTCGAGCTCGACGACGAGCCGCGCGTCGCGCCAGACGAAGTCGACCTCGAGGCCGGCGATCTTCGCGTTGTTCTCCGGTTGCATCAGGTGGTGGCGCTCGCACAGCCGCCTGAAGGCGCGCTCGAGCACGCTGCGCGTGCGATCGGGTGGTTCCTTCAGTCGCCTGCCGTGCCTTCTCCCGTGGATCGCCGCGGCGCTCAGCTCCTGGCTGGTGAGGGAGTGGAGGAGCTCGGCCTCGTGGCGCGCTCGCTGGAGCTCTGTCGGGCCGGCTTGCTCCGCGAGGTCGACGAGCGTTCGCGCGACGGTCGTCACGGGGATGCCGCTGCGCTTCGTCGTGTCCGCTTCTTTCAGCCGCCGCGTCCGGTGGACGGCGACGCCCTCGATCCGCCGCGGCGCCCGCGGCGTCGTGACGTCGACGAGCGGCGAGCGGCGCCGGCTGATCCCCCACAGGTTCGCGGCGGCGCGGTGGCTCAGGACGGCGCCGGGCCCGGCGGCGAGCACCGCCGCCATCCACCGCCCCTCCTCCGACAGAGCGCGGTGTCCCACCGCGTACACGCCGCGGTGCACCACCAGAAGCCGCCCCGCCGCGACCGCACGATCGACCGCATCGCGGGAGACCCCGGCCGCGACGAGCTGCGACCGCGCGACGACGCCGCGTTGTGGTTCGACGAGACCGCGGATTTCGGGGGTCAGCTCGAACCACACCCCGACGTTAGGGCGCGGGTGGCGCTGGCTCGCCCCCCTAGCCGCTGTAGACGCGGCTGAGGGACTCCGCCACGCAGACCGGCTTGTCGCCGCCGTCGCGCTCGAACGTCAGCTTCATCGTGATCTGCGCCCCGCCCGGGATGTCGTCGACCGCCTGGAGCTCCATCCGCATCCGCACGCGGCCGCCGACCGGCATCGGGGCGGGGAAGCGGACCTTGCCGAGCCCGTAGTTCAGGCCGAAGGCGATGCCGTCGAGCTTGAAGAGGTCGTAGGAGAACCGGGGCGCGAGCGACAGCGTGTAGTAGCCGTGCGCGATCGTGCCGCCGAACGGGGTGTCCTTGGCGCGCTCGGGATCGATGTGGATC
>DASZDF010000639.1:0-2338 GCA_035942275.1 Solirubrobacteraceae bacterium
GTTCTCGGCCGGCGGCGTGCCGGTGGCTGCGGTCGCCGCCGCGGCGGCGGAGGTCGGCGCCGACCCGCCGGTGCTCGCCGGCGGCGAGTACGACGGCGCGGAATCGCCCCCGCGGCTGCGCTTCTTCGCGATCGCGGCGCCGATCGCGCCGAGGGCGGCGAGCGGCACGAGGCGCTTGGTCAGCTTGAACGTCCTCAGCCCGCGGCGCGCGACGCGCTGCGCGGCGAGGCCCTTCGCGCCGAGCTTCAGAAAGCCGGCGGCGCGCTCGAAGGTGGTGGGGGACTGCTTGCGGCGGGGGATCAGCTTCATACCGACTGGCTACCCGCGCACCGCGATGCGATGCGCTGGCCGCTCAGCCGCCCGCCGCGTCCGGGTTGCCGGTCGCGCCGCCGGGCCGCTCGTCCTGGCCGCCCTCGGTGTCCGGCGCGGAGTCGCCGCCGCTGCCGCTGCGGTCCTCGCCCTCGGGATAGCCGCCCGTGCCCTGCTGCTCCTGCTCGCGGGGGTCGTCGGTGAGGTTCGGCTCGCGCTCGTCCATGGCGACGGGGGTACCCGTCAGAGCAGGCCGCGGAACGACGTGCCCGCCTCGCGGACCGCGTCGAAGAGCGGGTCGGGGTAGATCCCGGCGGCGAGGGTGAGGGCCGCGGCGACCACGGCGACGATCACGAGCTCGGGGTGGGGGCGCGAGCGTGGAGCGTCGGCGGCCGGGGGCGGAGCGTCGGCCGCGTCGGGGGCCGGGGACGAGGCGTCCGCGGGCGCGGGCTCCTCCGGTGGGTCCAGATCCTGCGAGCCGCCCGCCAGCGCGGGCACCGGCGCGGCCGGCGGCGCGACGGTCTCGGTCGCGGGCCGCATCCACACCGCCGCGAGCACCTTGAGGTAGTACGCGAGCGACGCCGCGGAGCCGAGGACGATGAAGATCGCGAGCCACGTCCACCCGCCGTCGACCGAGGCGTCGAGCAGGTAGATCTTCCCGATGAAGCCGCCGGTGGCCGGGATCCCCGCGAGCGAGAGCATCGAGATCGTCAGCGGCCACGCCAGCCACGGCCGCGACCACCCGAGCCCGTTCAACGCGTCGATGTGGTCGCCCAGCTCCGTCTCCCGCTCGCGCGCGATCACCACCGCGAACGAGGCGAGCGTCATGACGAGGTAGACCGCGAGGTAGAAGAGCGTCGCCTGCACGCCGAGCCGCGACGCGACCACGACGCCGGCGAGGAGGTAACCCGCCTGCGCCACGCTCGACCACGCGAGCAGCCGCTTCAGCGACGACTGCCCGAGCGCGCCGACGTTGCCGACGACGATCGAGATCATCGCCAGCCCGCCGAGCACGACGCTCCAGTCCTCGGAGACCGGCAGCAGCGCCACGTCCATCATCCGCAGGAGCACGCCGAACGCGGCGACCTTCGTCGCGATCGCCATGAACGCGGTGATCGGCGTGGGCGCGCCCTCGTAGACGTCGGGCGTCCACTGGTGGAACGGCGCGACCGAGGCCTTGAACGCCAGTCCGACGATCACGAGCGCGACGCCCGCGAGCAGCAGCGAGTCGCCGGCCACGTCGCTCCCGTCCCCCAGCGCGCGCGCCATCGCCGAGAAGTCCGTCGACCCGGTCGCCCCGTAGAGCAGCGCGAGCCCGTACACGAGCGTCGCCGACCCGACCGACCCGATCACGAGGTACTTCAGCCCGGACTCGAGCGAGGTCGCCCGCCGCATCTCCGTCGCGCACAGCACGTACAGCGGGATCGACAGCAGCTCGAACCCGAGGAACAGCGTCACCGTGTTCTGCGAGGCGACGAGCACGGCCATGCCGCCCACGCTGAACAGCAGCATCGAGTAGTACTCGCCGTGCGCGGACTCCCGGGGCGCGAGCGCTCGCCACGAGAGCAGCACCGCCGCCACGCCGGCGATCGCCAGCAGGCAGTTCAGGTACATCGCGAACGTGTCGACGCGCAGCGCGGCCGAGATGACGTCCTTGCCCTCGTCCCACTGCCAGATCGACAGCCCGGCGAACGTCCCGAGCGTGACGATGGCCAGGAACGGCACGAGCGCCTCGCGCACGAACCGGGACCGCAGGAGCCCCGCGAGCAGCACGACGATCGCGCCGCCGAGCACCGCGATCAGCGGGGAGAGCCCCGCCCAGTCGATGTGCGGGCCCTTCACGGCTGCGCCACCGCCTCGCCGCCCCCGTCGAGCGCCTGCCGCGCCGCCTGCACCTTCCCCGGGATCGTGTTCTCGCCCTTCTCCAGCGGGATCTGCGGGTACAGCGCGAGCAGGAGGATCACGCCCACGAGCGGGACGAGCACGAGCCCGTCGGCGAACCGGATGTCCCGCGGCTCCACGCCCGGCG
>DASZDF010000640.1:0-4594 GCA_035942275.1 Solirubrobacteraceae bacterium
GCCGAAGAGGTCGACGCCGCCGTCGCGGCCCTCGGCGATCCCGAGCGCTTCGCCCACGCGCCGGAGATCGTCACGCACGCCGCGCCGGGGCTCCAGCAGGTGCTCAGCGCGGCGCTCGCCGAGGGCGGCTGGTTCGGCTCGGCGCACGAGGCGGAGCTGTCGCGGGCGACCTCGCTCGAGGACCCGGCTGAGCGCTTCGCGGCGACGCGCGCGCTCGTCGACGAGGAGGCGGGGCTGGGGATGCTGGTCGGCGTCGCGGTCGGCCTCGAGCTGGCCCACGAGCTGATGAGACAACGAACCGAGGGGAGTCCCTGAGATGGAGATCACCTTCCTGGGCCACGCGTGCTTCCTGATCGAGGAGGGCGACGCGCGGGTGCTCATCGACCCGTTCCTGACCGGGAACCCGAAGGCGGCGAAGGAGGCCGGGGACGTCGACCCGACGCACATCCTCCTCACGCACGGGCACGCCGACCACATCGGCGACACCGTGGACATCGCCAAGCGCACGGGCGCGCCGGTGCTGGCGATCGTCGAGCTGGCCAACGAGCTCTCCGAGGACCTCGGTGGCGATCACCAGGTCCACGACCCGAACATCGGCGGGACGGTGAAGTTCGACTGGGGCTGGGTGAAGCTCACGCCGGCGTGGCACACGGCGACGTCGCCGAAGGGCACCGTCCACATGCCCGCGGTCCTTCTCGTGAACATCGGCGGCAAGACCGTCTACCACCTCGGCGACACGGCGCTCTTCAGCGACCTCCAGCTCGTCGCGCGGCGCGGCGACAAGGTCGACGTCGCGCTCATGTGCATCGGCGGCCATTACACGATGGACCGCCTCGACGCCGTGACGGCGACCGAGTTCGTCAACCCGCGGACCGTCATCCCCTGCCACTACGACACGTTCCCGCCGATCGAGACCGACGCCCAGGCGTTCAAGTCCGACGCCGAGGGCCAGACCGACGCGCAGGTCGTCGTCCTCCAGCCCGGGCAGTCGCACACGGCATGACCCACGCGATCGTGCTCATCGAGGCCGAGCGCGACGCGCTGGCAACGCTGGGCGGCGAGCTCGCCGAGCTCGAGGGCGTCGGCGCCGCCTACTCGGTGACCGGCGAGTGGGACTTCGTCGCGATGGTCCACCTGCACCGCCACGAGCAGCTCGCCGAGGTGGTCGCCCGCGGGATCTCGGTCCTGCCGGGCGTCGTGAGGACGCAGACCATGGTCGCGTTCGAGGCGTTCTCGCGCCACGATCTGGAGGCGCTCTTCGACGTCGGGGCGTAGGCTCGCGCGTCATGCATCGCACCGAACGGGTCGACTTCCGCGCCACCTCCGATCCCGCTCTCGGCGACGCCCAGCTGCTCGACTACGGGCAGCTCTACCAGCTCTGGGAGCGCCAGCAGTGGGCGACGCAGGACATCGACTTCTCGCGCGACCGCGAGCAGTGGCACGAGCAGTTCTCGGCCGAGGAGCGGTACATGCGGATGTACGGTCTCTCGTCGTTCTTCGTCGGCGAGCAGCGCGTCGCGGCCGAGCTCGGGCCGATCATGCGCGCGGCGCCGAGCGAGGAGATGCGGATCTTCCTCGGCACGCAGATCTCCGACGAGGCGCGGCACGTCGCGTTCTTCGACCGCTTCTACGCCGAGGTCGGCGTGCTCGAGTCCGACAACCTCCAGGACCGCCTGGCCGAGACGAGCAACCACCTCAGCGACCAGTTCGGCGTCGTGTGCGACGAGATGCTGCGCTCGCGCGTGGACCGCCTCGCGGTGGAACCCGAGGACACCGAGGCGCTCGTCGAGGCGATCACGATCTACCACATGGTCGTGGAGGGGATGCTCGCCCTCACCGGGCAGCACTTCATCATCGACTACAACGAGCGGATGGGGACGCTGCCCGGGTTCGTCGAGGGCTTCACGAACGTCGCGCGCGACGAGCACCGCCACGTCGCGTTCGGGGCACGGTTCCTGCGCGACATGGCGCGTGAGGACGAGCGCTACGAGCAGGCGATCCAGCGCACGCTCGTCGAGGTCGCGCCGGCGGCGGACGGCGTGCTCAAGCCGCCGTGGGCGCCGGAGGACGAGAACCAGGCGGTCATGGGCGCGTCGGTCGCCGAGGTGCGCGGGTTCGCGATGACCGCGCTGTCGCGGCGGCTGAAGGTGATCGGGCTCCAGGCGGCGGCCTGATGTCGTGACGCTCCCGCCCGGCCCCACCGCGCCCCCGCTCGTCCAGACGTTCCGCTTCGGCCTCGACCCCCTCGGGTTCCTCGAGAACGCGTGGCGCGAGCACGGCGACGTGTTCTCGATCCGACTGGCGCACGAGGGGCACTGGGCGGTGGTGGCCTCGCCGTCGATCGCGGCGGAGGTGTTCCGCGCGCCGCCGGAGGTCTCGCGCGCGGGCGAGGCCAACGCGTTCCTGCGTCCGGTGCTGGGCGGCGGGTCGGTGCTCCTGGCCGACGGCGAGGAGCACCTGGCGAAGCGGCGCTTCGCGGTCCGCCTCCTCGACCCGCCCGACGTCGCGCGGATCGCCGCGAGGCACCTGGCGACGTGGCGCAGCGGCGAGCGCGTGCGCGTGCTGCCGCGCATGCAGGCGCTGACGCTCGACGTCATCCTCGAGGCGACGCTCGGCAACGCGCAGAAGGCCGCCGACGTGGGGCGGGCGGTCCGCCGCATGCTGCGCTTCGCGACGCGCAGGTCGACGATGCTCGGCGTCGCGCTGCTGGGCTATCGAGCGGCTGCCCTGAACCCGGTCCTGCGCGCCCACCTCTGGGCGGTGCGCGGGGCGATCCGCGACCACGTCCACGACCGCGACGCCGCCGACCAGATCCTGACGCTGATCGTCGCCGGCCACGACACGACGGCGAGCCAGCTCTCGTGGGCGATCGACCAGCTCGCCCGCGACCGCCCCGCACTCGAGCGCGTGCGGGCCGGAGACGAGGAGTTCCTCGACGCGGTCGTCAAGGAGACGCTGCGGCTGCGGCCGACGGTCCCGCTCGTGGCGCGGCGCCTCGCCGCGCCGCTGACGGTCGGCGGGTGGGACCTGCCGGCGGGCACCGGCGTCGCGCCGGCGATGCTGCTGATCCAGCGCCGTCCGGACGTGTTCGACGAGCCCGACCGCTTCCGGCCGGAGCGGTGGCTGGAGGACGACGCCGGCGCGCGCGCGGCGTGGGTGCCGTTCGGCGGCGGGACGCGGCGGTGCCTGGGCGCGTCGCTGGCGACGACGACGATCTCGGCCGTGCTGGCGGAGCTGGCGCAGGTGGCGGACCTCGAGCCGTCGCGGCCGGACCCGCCGCGGATCGGCCGGCGCGCGCACACGCTGGTGCCGGAGCCGGCGGAGGTGCGCGTCGTCAGGCGATCCGGTCGCCCGGCTGCGCGCCCTCACGCGGCTCGAGCAGGATGACGGTCTCCCCGCGCATCGCGCCGAGCACGAGCACCTCGGACCGCACGGGCCCGATCTGGCGCGGCGGGAAGTTCACGACGGCGACGACGAGCCGGCCCTCGAGCTCCTCGCGCGCGTAGTTCGTGATCTGGGCGCTCGAGCGCTTCTCGCCGAGCTCCGGGCCGAAGTCGACGCGCAGCTTCCACGCCGGCTTGCGCGCCTCCGGGAACTCCTCCACGGCGAGCACGCGGCCGACGCGCATGTCGACCTTCAGGAAGTCGTCGAACGTGATCTCGTCGGTCATCGCGCGCAGCGTACGCGGCGCTTCAGGCGCGCGCACGGTGGTCGATGGTCCGGAAAGATGTCGCCGCGCCGCCTCCGCTGGATCATGCGTTCCGTGCTCTACGGCACGCTCGCGCTGCTCGCGGCGGCGGTCCTCGCGATGCGCCAGCCCGACGACCTCGCGACCAACACCATCTCGGGCCGCACGTCCCAGGGCAACGCCTTCGAGATCGCGACGCGGACCAACGGCTCGGTCGTCGGCTTCGCGACGCTGATCCGGACGCGCTGTAGCGCCGGCGACACGCAGCACGTCTCGTGGTCGCCGGGCGACGGCGCGCCCGTGCCCTTCGAGCGCCGCGGCGACCGGCTTCGCGTGCGCGAGGAGTGGGAGCGGTGGTCCGAGGGCTACGAGGAGCGCGGGTGGGCGGTGCTCGAGGGGAAGGTCGCCGACGACGGCCGCTCCGTCACCGGCACGATCGATGTCGAGCAGACGTTCACGCGCGGTGACAACTGGTGGTCGACGTGCCGCGCGAAGGGCGTGCGCGTCGACGGCGGCGGAAGCTAGCCGCCGTACTGCGCGTCGCCGGCGTGCGGCTCGGCGGGCTGCTGCTCCGACGGGGGCTGCTCGGCGGGGGCGGGCTGCGGCTCGGCGGGAGCGGGCTGCGGCTCGGCGGGAGCGGGTTCGGGCTGCGGCTGCGGCTCGGCCGGGGCGCTCGGCTCCGCCGGCTTCCAGCCCGTCCCGTCGGCGGCGGGCTGCTGCGGCAGCGCGGTCGTGTCGACGCCCTGCTGGACCTCGCCGGTCGGCACCTCGGCCACCGGCGCCTCCGCGGTCGTCGTCGCGGCGGCCGGGTCGACGACCGGCTCGACGGGCTTCGAGTCCGCCTTGACCGGCGCCTCCTTGGCGTCCACCTCGACGGCCGGCTTCGCCGCGTAGGCGGGGGTGGTC
>DASZDF010000641.1:0-2363 GCA_035942275.1 Solirubrobacteraceae bacterium
CGGCGGAGGGGTCGCGCCGGGAGGCGGCGCGCGATGACGGGCGGCCCGACCGGCCCGCGGATCCTCCTCGTCGAGGACGCGTCGTCGATCGCCGACCCGTTCGCGAAGCTGCTCCGCCGCGAGGGGTTCGACGCGATCGTCGCGCGCACGGCGGCCGAGGCGCTCGAGCGGGCGCGCGACATGGATCCCGACCTCGTGCTCCTCGACCTGGCGCTCCCCGACGGCGACGGGCGCGACGTCTGCCGGACGCTGCGCGCGACGTCGAGCGTCCCCGTGATCATGGTCACCGCCCGCGGCACCGAGACCGACAAGATCGTCGGGCTCGAGATCGGCGCCGACGACTACGTCGTCAAGCCCTTCTCGGCGGCGGAGGTCATCGCCCGCATCCGCGCCGTGCTCAGACGCGCCGCCGCACGCGACGACCCCGCGAGCGCCGGCGGTCCCGCCGAGCCGCTGCGCGTCAACGACCTCGAGGTGGACCTCGCCTCGCGCCGCGTCAGGCTCGCCGGCGACGAGGTCGACCTCAGCCGCAAGGAGTTCGACCTCCTCGCCGAGCTCGCGCGCCACGCGGGGCGCGTCGTCAAGCGCGAGGACCTGATGTCCCGCGTCTGGGACGAGAACTGGTTCGGCTCGACGAAGACGCTCGACGTGCACGTCGGCTGGCTGCGCAAGAAGCTCGGCGACGATCCGGCCGCCCCGAAGTGGATCGAGACCGTGCGAGGCGTCGGCTTCCGCTTCGCCGCCCACGAGGAGCAAGCGCCGTAGCCCTCCGGACGCGCCTGCTCCTGGCGCTGGCCTACGTGCTCGTCCTGGCGGTCGTCGGGCTCGGCGTCCCGCTCGGCGCGACGCTCGCGGATCGCGTCGACGCGGAGGTCCGCAGCGACGCCCGCGGCCAGGCCGACGTCGTCGCCGCGTCGGCCGCCGACCTGCTCGCCGAGCGGGACCGGCGATCGCTCGAGCAGCTCGTCCGCAGCGCGGGCGGGTCCGTCCGCGGCCGCGTCATCGTCGTCGACCGCGACGGCGCGCTGCTCGCCGATTCGCAGGGGGCGCAGCCCGGCCGCGACTACTCGACCCGCCCCGAGATCCGCGCCGCGCTGACCGGCGCGGCCGACCAGCGCGAGCGCCGGTCGGAGACCCTCGACGAGCGCCTGCTCGCGACGAGCGTCCCCGTCCTGCGCCGCGGCCAGCCGGTGGGCGCGGTCCGTGTCACCCAGAGCGTGGACGCGGTCGACCGGGCGGTGCGGCGCGCCTGGCTCGGCCTCGCGCTCGTCGGCCTGCTCGTCGTCGCGGTCGGCCTCGCCGCCGGCTGGCTCATCGCGAACTGGGTCGCCGGACCCACCGTCCACCTCGACCAGGCGGCGCGGCGCGTCGCGCAGGGCGACCTCAAGGTGAGGGCCAAGGAGGAGGGCAGCGCGGAGCAGCGCTCGCTCGCGCGCACGTTCAACGAGATGACCGAGCGGATCGGCCGCCTGCTCGACTCCCAGCGCGAGTTCGTCGCCGACGCCTCGCACCAGCTCCGCACCCCGCTCGCCGGGCTGCGCCTGCGCCTCGAGGCCGCGCGCGCGGAGACCGACGACCCGAGCGCGCGGGAGGAGCTCGACGCGGCGCAGCACGAGGTCGACCGCCTCGCGCAGATGGTCGGCGAGCTGCTCGAGCTCAGCCGCGCGGGCGAGCGGGAGCTGCCCGGCGAGGAGATCGACCTCGAGGACGCCGCGCGCCGAGCGTGCAAGCGGTGGGAGCGCGCCGCCGGCGGGCGGCCGCTGCGCGTCGACGGGCGCCCGGGCCGCGTGTGGTGCGCGAAGGCCGACCTCGACCGCATCGTCGACGCGCTCGTCGAGAACGCGCTCCACTACGGCGACGGCACGGTGACCATCGCCACCGCCGAGCGCGCGGTGCGCGTCCTCGACGAGGGCCCCGGGCTGAAGGACGACGAGACCGAGGCCGTCTTCGAGCGCTTCCACCGCGGCACCGCGGGACGCAGCGGCCCGGCCGGCACCGGCCTCGGCCTCCCGATCGCGCGCGAGCTCGCCCGCCGCTGGAACGCCGACGTCACGATCGGAAACCGCGACGACGGCCTCGGCGCGGTGGCCCAGCTGCGCTTTACCGACCCTTTGCCGAGCGCCACCTAACGTGCCTCGCATGCGCCGCACCGTCACCTTCGTCGTCGCCGCCGCGATGGGCCTCGCCGCCGCTGTGGGCGTCACCGTCGCTGCGACCGAGATCACCGACCAGGAGATCGGTCTCGACTCCGAGCCGCTCACCGCCGGCCGCGAGCTCGCGCCGCCGACGACCCGCACCACGCGCACCACCAGAACCACCCGCACGCAGCGCGAGCGGCCGCGCACCACCGAGCGCCCCCGCAC
>DASZDF010000642.1:0-2453 GCA_035942275.1 Solirubrobacteraceae bacterium
CTACGCGACCGAGGCCGCCGGAGCGTGGCTCGACGTCGCCTTCGGCGAGCTGGGGCTGGAGGAGGTGCTCGCGACGGTGCTGCCGGACAACGCCGCGTCGCATCGCGTCGCGCGGCGGCTCGGGATGGAGTGGTCGGGGCGGCGGTTCGTCCACGACGCCGAGCACGACGTCTACGTCGCGCGCGCGCGCTGACGCCTGAGCTCCTCGAGCAGGAGCTTCGAGTGCATCGCGCCGATCAGCTCGCGCAGCGGCTCGGCGCCCGAAGCGATGATCTCCGCCGCCCGGTCGACCTCGACCTCGCCCGCGAGCCGGTCGAGCAGCGTCCGGACCTCCTCCTCCACGAGCGGCGCGAGCGCCTGGCGGTAGCGGAGCGTCTCGTAGACGGTGAAGCCGAGGCGCTCGTCGTAGCCGCCCGCGCGGAAGCGCGCGATCGCCTCGATGATCTGCACGTCGTACGCGTCGTAGCCGCGCGCGGTCGGGGTGAGGACCTCGAGCTCGGCGAGCCGGTCGAGGACGACCTCCGGCACGTCGTAGCGCCTCCGCACCTCCGCCCGCGAGACCCGGCCGGTCTCCGACGCGCGGACGGCGCGCTCGAGGATCCGATCCTCGACGTCGACGAGCGCGGCGACCCGCTCGGGCTCCTCCTCCTCGAGCACGCGGCGGATCGCCTTGAGCGGCATGAACCGCCGCTCCTGGAGCTGCTTGATGAGCCGCAGCCGGTCGACGTACTCCGGCGGGTACCAGGCCATGTTCCGCGACGTCCGCACGACGTCGTCGCCGCTGCCCAGGAGCCCCTCGCGCAGGTAGTGCTTGATCGTGCCCGCCGAGACGCCGGAGCGCTCGGCGAGCTCTGACATCTTCAGCAGGCCGTTGCCGCTCACCCCAGGAACGACCCCTGGGCCTCGGTCACCGGCCCGGCCACCGCGCCGGCCTCCTTCAGCGCCGCGATGCGATCGTCGTCGTAGCCGAGCGAGCGCAGGACGGCGTCGGTGTGCTCGCCGAGGACGGGACCGGGCAGGCGCGCGGCGTCGCCGGGCGTGCGGCCGAGCTTCACCGGCAGCCCGAGCAGGCGGACCGGCTCGGCGACGCCCGGCTGGTCGAGCTCGGCGACCATCCCGCGCTCGCGCACGAGCTCGGAGTCGAGCGCCTCGTCGAGGCCGAGGATCGGCTCGAGGCAGCAGTCGTGCTCGTCGTTGAACGCCTTCCACTCGTCGCGGGTGCGCTTGAGGAACTCCGCCTCCACCTCGGCGTGGGCGGGCGAGCCCGGCTGCTCGAACTGCCGCTCGATCAGGTCCTCGCGCCCGACGCCGCGGCACCACGACTGCCAGAACTTGGGCTCGAGCGCGCCGAGCGAGACCCAGCCGTCCGCGCACTCGTACGGCCGGTAGCAGACGAGCGACCCCGCGAGCTCGAGCTCGCCGCGCCGCGGGGCGGTCCCCTCGGCGAAGTACCGCGCCGCCACCATCGCGAGCCACGACAGCGCGCCGTCGGCCATCGAGACGTCGACGAGCTGCCCCTCGCCCGAGCGCTCGCGCTCGTGGAGCGCGGCCATGATCCCGAACGCGGCCATGAGCGCGCCGCCGCCCAGGTCGGCGATCTGCCCCGCGGCCTGGACGGGTGGGCCGTCCTTCGCGCCGGTCAGCCCGAGCAGGCCGACGAGGCCGAGGTAGTTCGTGTCGTGCCCCGCCCGGTCGCGGTACGGCCCGGTCTGGCCGTAGCCGGTGATCGCGCAGTAGACGAGTCGCGGGTTCTCCTCCCGCAGCCGCTCGTAGCCCACGCCGAGGCGGTCGAGGACGCCGGGCCGGAACGACTCGAGCAGGACGTCGTACTCGCGGGCGAGCCGCAGCAGGACCTCCTTGCCCTCGTCGGTCTTCAGGTTGAGCCGGATCGACGTCTTGTTGCGGTTCAGCGACAGGAACAGCGCCGACCCGGCGCTCTGCTCGGCGCCCTCGTACGCCGGGACCGACCAGCGGACGTAGTCGCCCATCCCGGTGTCCTCGACCTTCAGCACGTCGGCGCCGAAGTCCGCGAGCAGCAGCGAGCAGAACCCGCCCGGCAGCAGCCTCGAGAGGTCGAGGACCTTCAGGCCCTCGAGGGGAAGCGACGCCGTCATGCGGCGACGCGCTTCTCCACGCCCAGGATCTGCCGCGCCTCGGCCACCGTCGCGGCGCGACGGCCGACGTTCTCGGTCATCTCGCGCGCCTTCGCGATCAGGTCGCCGTTCGAGCGGGCCATCTCGCCGTTCGGCAGGTAGAAGTTGTCCTCGAGCCCGACGCGGACGGAGCCGCCGAGCGTCAGCGACGCGTTGACGAGCATCCACTGCTCGCGCGAGATCCCGATGACGCCCCAGTGCGAGCCGGCCGGGATGTTGTCGGCCATCGCGGCGAGGTTGCGGGCCGTCGGCGGCACGCCGCCGGTGACGCCCATGACGCACGAGACGTGCAGCGGCGGC
>DASZDF010000643.1:0-6929 GCA_035942275.1 Solirubrobacteraceae bacterium
CCGGGTCGGGGCGGGCGCGGCGCGCAGCCAGGCATCGAAGGCCGCCACGGCGTCCGTCCGCTGCACGGGTGGCAGCTCGCCGCCCGCCGGCACCGCCGCGGCCAGCAGCCGCTCGACCGCGCGCCGCTCGCCGCGCGTCACGGGCTCAGAGCCTCCTCGAGTGCGCGCTCCTGGCGCTCGGCGAGGTCGGCGACGGCCGCGCGGGCCGCGTCGGGGTCGCGCGCGGCGATCGCCTCGGCGGCGCGCTCGTACATCGCGTGCTGGTCAGGCGTGACGAGACCGTCGAACAGCACCGCGTGCTCGAAGTAGATCGGCCGGACCGAGTTGAGGATCAGGCTGAAGACGAGGTTCCCCGCCGCTTCGACGACGCCGGCAAAGAACGTGAAATCGGCGGTCTGCTCGCGAGCGGCGACCTGCGCCAGCGCGCGGAGCTCCTCGGCCTGCTCCTCGCTGCGCCGCTCGGCGGCGAGGCCCGCCGCGACGGACAGCATCCACCGCCGCGCCTCCATCAGCGCGCGCAGGGTGTCGCGGTTGACGCCGGTCGGGTCGAAGAGGACGTGCGCGATGACGTCGAGCCCGCTCGCCGTCCGCCAGTCCGACACCCGCATCGCGTCGCCGTGCCGGACGTCGACGAGCCGGAGCTGCTCGAGCCGCTTGATCGCCTCGCGGACGGTCGTGGCGTTCAACCCGTACTCCCGCGCCAGCGTCCGCTGGGAGGGGAGCTTCTCGCCGGCGGCGTAGCGCCCGGCGAGGATGTCGTCGCGCAGGACGGAGAAGAGCTCCTGGCTTGCGGTCGTGCGGCGCAACTGTTCCACTGATCGGAACAGTAGCACCAGCGGTTGCCGGCGGCGCGCCAGTACGCTCGCCCGCGTGGCGGCTCCTATGAAGATCGAGGTCGGCCAGAGCTTCGGCCCGACCGCGTGGCGCCGCGTGACCCAGGACGAGATCGACGCCTTCGCGAGGATCAGCGGTGACCGCCAGTGGATCCACACCGACGTCGAGCGGGCGAAGCGCGAGAGCCCGTTCGGCACGACGATCGCCCACGGCAACCTGACGCTCTCGCTCATCGACGGCTTCCGCGACGAGCTCGTCGGCGCCGCCCCCGCCGGCGCGAAGCTCGGCGTCAACCTCGGCTACGACCGCGTCCGCTTCCCGGAGCCGGTCCGCGCGGACGCGGAGGTCCGGGCGACGATGGAGATCACGAGCGTGGACGAGCGCGACGACGGCTGGGTCCAGGTCGTCCAGCGCTTCACCGTCGAGGTCCGCGACGCGACGAGACCCGCGTGCGTCGCCGACTCCGTCGTCCGCGTCCTGCGCGCATGAGCGCCGAGCTCCCTCCGGCCGTCGCCCGGATGCTGGCGAGCACGGCATACGGGAAGGAGCGCGCCGCGGCGCTCACCGACGAGCTGCGAGAGGTCGTCCTCCCGCCCGGCCAGCACAGCCATGCGGAGGTGCGCGCCACGGGCGCGGGGCGCCGCCGGGCAGGCCGGATCGACTGGTTCGGGGAGATCGAGGGCACCCGCGCGGCTCTCGTCTGCGAGATCAAGAACAGCGACTGGGACGCGATGGCGCCACACCGCGTCGTTCCGAACGCCCGTCGGCACGCGCGCCAGCTCTGGCGCTACCTCGATTCGCCCGAGGTCGAGGCCGTCGGCGAGGAGTTTATCCAGCTGTTCGTCGAGTACCCGCGGCAGCCCCGCACGCCGGGACGCTGCGAGGAGGTCGAGCGCGTCCTCAACGACTTCGGCATCACCGTCGTGTGGGTGGACGCGTGACTACGCGCCCAGCGCCCGCGCGATCACCATCTGCTGCACCTCGTCGGTGCCCTCGCCGATGGTGAGGATCTTCGCGTCCCGGTAGAAGCGGCAGACCGGGTACTCCTCGATGTAGCCGTAGCCGCCGTGGATCTGCACGGCCTCCTCGGCCGCGCGCACCGCCAGGCGCCCCGTCTTCAGCTTCGCCTGCGCCGCGGTCAGCGAGAAGTTCTTGCCGGCGTCCTTCTCGAGCGCCGCCTTCCACACGAGCAGGCGCGCCGCGGCGATCTCCGTCGAGATGTCGGCGAGCTTCGCCTGGATCGCCTGGAACTTCGAGATCGGCTTGCCGAACGCGCGCCGCTCCTTCGCGTACGCGAGCGCCTCGTCCAGCGCGCCCTGCGCGAGCCCCACGCCCATCGCGGCGACCCCGATCCGGCCGATGTCGAGGATGTGCAGGAACTGCTTGAACCCGCTGCCCTGCGGCCCGAGCAGGTTCTCCTCCGGCACCCGGCAGTCGGTGAAGGTCAGCGGCCGCGTGTCCGACGCGTTCCAGCCCATCTTCCGGTACGGCTCGCCCTGCTCGTAGCCGGGCGTCCCGTTCGGCACGATCAGGTTCGAGATCTCGTCGTCGCCGGTCTTCGCGGTGATGCACACGACGCCGCTGATGTCGGTGCCAGCGTTGGTGATGAACTGCTTGGCGCCGTTGATCACCCACGAGCCGTTGTCGCGCGTCGCGCGCGTCTGGGTGTTGCCGGCGTCCGACCCCGCCTCGGGCTCGGTCAGCCCGAACGCGCCGAGCTTCGCCCCGCTCGTGAGCTGCGGCATCCACTCCTGCTTCTGCTCCTCGGTGCCGAACAGGTAGATCGGCTGCGTCCCGAGCGAGGTGTGCGCGCAGAGCGTGATCGCGACGCTCGAGTCGATCCGCGTCAGCTCTTCCACGGCGATCGCGTAGGCCAGCGTGTCCGCGCCCGCGCCGCCGTACTCCTCGGGGAACGGGATCCCCATGAGGTTGAGCTCGCCGAGCTTGCGCACGATCTCGTACGGGAAGCTCTTGGTCCGGTCGAGCTCCTCGGCGACGGGCGCGACCTCGCCCAGGGCGAAGTCGCGGACGGTGCGCTGGAGGAGCTGGTGGTCGTCGGAGAGGTCGAAGTTCATCGCGCGCCGGAGGATAGGTGGCGCAGCAGCAGCTCGCGGAGCGCGCCCGCCACGCGTTCCGGCTCGCGCGTCACGTGCTCCCACGTGAACCGCAGCACGCGGTAGCCGGCGACGACGAGCGCCGCATCGCGCTCACGGTCGCGCCGGAACGCCGTCGGAGTCAGGTGCGCCGCGGCGCCGTCGGTCTCGACCACGAGCCGTGCGGCCGGCCACACGAAGTCCACCTCGAACCCGGCGACCCCCGCGTTGACCTGCGGCGCCGGAAGCCCGGCCGCCGCGACCAGCGCCAGGAACCGCTCCTCGAGCTCGCTGCGCGTGACGGCGAGGTCCTGCACCGCCAGCTCGTCGATCGCCCGCCTCAGTCGCGCCGTCCCGCGGCCGCCGCGCTCCTCCGACAGGAGGGCGCGGATCCCCTGCACGTCGAGGATGCGCAGCAGCTCCGCGCGGTGGCAGATGCGCCGCAGCCGGTGCTCACTCACGACGGTTGCGAGGCCGAGGAGCGTCCGGGCGACCGTCGTCACGGGCAGACCGTCCTGCTGCACCACCCGCTCGACCGACCCGCGGTGCACGCAGATCCCGGGCATCGACCGGCTCTGCGCGAGCGTCGTGACGTCGGCGACGCGCGGCTGCCCGACGAGATCCCAGACGGAGGCGGCCGAGCGGTGGCTCAGCACCGCCCGGTCGGCGCCGCCGCACGCGAGCACGGCCGCCCACAGACGGCCGCGCGGCGCCACGCGTGCATGCCCGACCGCGTAGACGCCGCGGTGCAGCCGGTGGAGCCGGCCGGTCGCGACCCGCCGCCCGATCGCGCCGCGCCCGAGACCGAGCGCGCGCAGCTGCGCCGCCGAGACGACGCCATGCTGCCGGTGCGCGAGCGCCGCGACGCCGTGCTCGCCGGAGCGAGTGTCGAGAAGAGCATCACTGTGATGCGTTTCTTGACGCACGCGCAGCAGGGTGGCGGGGCGGGGGGCGCCCGCCGCGGCTCGTGCGTGTCTTGTTGCGCTTACGCCGCGAGGCGTTGCGCGAGCTCGACGAGGAGCCTCACGCCGAAGCCGGACCCGCCCTTCGCTGCGTACGCCTTCCCGGCGTCGTCCGCCGGCCCCGCGATGTCGAGATGCGCCCACGGGGTGTCCCCGACGAAGTGTGAGAGGAAGTGCGCGGCGGTGATCCCGCCGGCCTTGCGCGCCGGCGTCGTGTTCGCGATGTCCGCGTACTGCGCCTTGATCATCTCGCCGTACTCGGGATGCATCGGCAGCCGCCACACGAGGTCGCCGGTCGCGCGCCCGCACGCCTCGACCTCCGCCGCCCACGCGTCGTCGTTCGACAGGAGCCCGGCGTACGTCGTGCCCAGCGCGACCTCCATCGCGCCCGTCAACGTCGCGACGTCGACCAGCCGCTCGCACCCCAGCTCGACCGCGTGCGCGAGGCAGTCCGCGAGCACGAGCCGCCCCTCGGCGTCGGTGTTGTCGACCTGGATCGTCGTGCCGTTCATCGCCGTGACGACGTCGCCCGGCCTGATCGAGCGGCCGCTCGGCATGTTCTCGGTCGCGCCGACGACGCCGACCAGCGCGACGTCGAGCCCGAGCGCGGCGATCGCCCCGATCGCCTCGATCACCGCGGCGCCGCCGCTCATGTCGAACTTCATCCCCTCCATCGACTTCGCCGGCTTGAGGGACAGCCCGCCGGTGTCGAAGGTCACCGCCTTGCCCACCAAGCCGACCGAGGGCGAGCCATCGCCGTACCGGAGCACGATCAGCGCGGGCTCCTCGTACGAGCCCTGCGCCACCGCCGCGAACGCGCCCATCCCGCGCTCGAGGATCGCCTCGCGCCCCTCGACCTCCACCGTCAGCCGCTCGTGCTGCTCGGCCAGCTCCAGCGCCCGGTGGGCGAGAGCGGAAGGCGTCATGTGATTCGCCGGCGTGTTCTGCAGGTCGCGCATCGCGTTGACCGCACCGGTGACGAGCGCCGCGCGCGAGACCGCAGACGAGACGTCGTGGTGCGCGCTCACGATGAGCTCCTCGACCCCGCCCCCGTCCGCCTCCTCGGCCGCCGTCTTGAACGCGTCGAACCGGTACGCCGCCATCAAGGTGCCCTCGACGATCGCGCCCGGGACGTCCTCGGCGACCTTGTGCGGCAGCTCCCAGCAGAGCGACTTCGAGCTGAGCTCGCGAGCACGACCGACGACCGCGGCGGCGACGACCCTCGCCCGCTCCGCGTCGAACTCGGAGCGCTCGCCCAGCCCGACGAGGATCCACCGCCGCCCCTCGGCATGCGCGACGGCGACGGCACGCAGCCGCGCCTTCGCCTCACCCGAGTCGACGAGCGCCTGGAGCGTCCCGTCGGCGACGTCGTGGGGGATGCCCTTCCCGGCGAACACGCCGATCGCGATCGTGTCCGCGCCGGTGTCGATCGGCGCTTCGGTGGTCGCGGAGACGCGCATGAACGGGCGGTCACCCTATCCTTCCGGGTCCGTCCCGTCACGAAACCGGAGCCCCACTGATGCCCAAGACCGTCATCCTCGGCACCGCACGCACGCCGATCGGCAAGCTCGGCGGCGGACTCTCCACCCTCGACGCGACGACGCTCGGCGGGACCGCGATCGAGTGCGCGCTGGAGCGCGCGAACGTCGATCCCGAGCAGGTCGACCACGTCGTGATGGGGCAGGTCCTCCAGGCGGGGCAGGGCCAGATCCCGTCGCGCCAGGCGCAGATCAAGGCGGGCATCCCGAAGGAGGTCTCGTCGGAGACGATCAACAAGGTGTGCGCCTCGGGCGTGCGCGCGGTCGGGATCCTCGACTCCGCGATCCGCGCGGGCGACATCGAGGTCGGCGTCGGCGGCGGGATGGAGTCGATGTCGCAGGCGCCGTACCTGCTGCCGCAGGCGCGCTTCGGCTACCGCATGGGCGACGCGAAGGCCCTCGACGCGATGGTCCACGACGGGCTCACCAACCCGTTCAGCGGCAAGCAGATGTTCGTCGAGGCCACGGAGGTCGGCGAGGAGCTCGAGATGACGCGCCCCGACCTCGACAAGTGGGCGCTGCGCTCGCACGAGCGCGCGATCGCCGCGACCGAGGAGGGGCGGCTGGCCGACGAGATCGTCCCGGTGACCGTGAAGTCGCGCAAGGGCGAGAGCGTCGTCGAGATCGACGAGGGCCCGCGCAAGGACACGTCGCTGGAGAAGCTGTCGACGCTGCCCGGGCTGACGTCGAAGGAGGGAAGCCACACCGCCGGCAACTCGCCGGGCGTCAACGACGGGGCCGGCGCGCTGGTGCTCGCCAGCGACGAGTGGGCGCAGGCCAACGGCAAGGAGGTCCTCGGCGAGGTGCTCGGCCAGGCGCAGACCGCCGACGAGTTCGCCTACCTCGCGCGCACGCCCGCGACGGCCGCGAAGACCCTGCTCGACCGCCTCGGGATGAAGGCCGAGGACGTCGACCTGTGGGAGATCAACGAGGCCTTCGCCTCGGTGACGCTCAACTCGATCCGGATGCTCGGCATCGACCCCGAGCGCGTGAACGTCAACGGCGGCGCGGTCGCCCTCGGCCACCCGATCGGCGCGTCCGGCGCGCGGATCCTCGGCGCGCTCGTGCACGAGCTGCGCCGCCGCGGCGGCGGCGTCGGCTGCGCGGCGATCTGCTCGGGCGGCGGTCAGGGCGACGCCGTCCTGATCAAGGTGTGACCACAGCGCGCGCCGCCGCCTTCTTCGACCTCGACCGCACGCTCATGGCGGGCTCGTCCGCCTTCCAGTTCGGGCGGGCGAGCTACGAGGCGGGGCTCGTCTCTCGCCGGCAGCTCGCGCGCGACGCGTGGGAGAACATCAGGTTCCGGCTGCGCGGCTCGACGGACGAGGCGACCGACGCGCTGCGCGCCCGGATCTTCGACTCGATCCGCGACACGCGCGTCGTCGACATGCAGCGCCTGGCACCGCGCGTGCTCGCCGGAGTCCTGCCGCGGATCTACCCGCAGATGCTCGAGGTCGCGTGGCGCCACCAGGACGAGGGGCGGAGCGTCTACATCGTCACCG
>DASZDF010000644.1:0-1855 GCA_035942275.1 Solirubrobacteraceae bacterium
CATCCGCGCGTCGAACCCGAGCGCGTCGAGCACGAACGGCGCGCCGGGCTCCAGCCGCGCGCCGAACGCCGCCCACAGGCCGCCGGCCAACCCGCCCGCCGCGCCGGTCATCGGCACGCCGCGCGGGTCGCGGGGCAGCTCGAGCGCCCGCGCCGCCAGCCGAGCGCTCAGCCGCGCGACCGCCGCCGGGTCCGCGCCCTTCTGCGGCGCGAAGCGGACGGCCGCCTGCTCGAACGGCGTGCGGACGTCGCAGAGAACGACGAGCCTCGCGCCGCGCAGCCCGCCGCGCTCGCGGATCGCCTCCAGCGCGCCCCAGCCGGCGTCGGTCGTCGCGCTGCCGCCCGCCGCGACGAGGACGACCTGCGCGCCGGCGTCGATCGCCGCGGCGACGAGCTGTCCGGTGCCGTAGGTCGACGCCGCCTCGGCGTCGCGCTCGCCCTCCGGGACCCGCGCGAGCCCGCTCGCCTCCGCCACCTCGACGATCGCCGTCCCGCCGTCCTCGAGCAGCGCGAAGCCGGCGCGCACGAGCCGCCCCCGGGGGTCATAGGCCTCCGTTCCCGCCGTCTCGCCCCCCAGAGCGGCGACGAGCACCGAGAGCGTCCCGTCGCCGCCGTCGGCGATCGGACAGAGATCCGGTGGCTCCAGGCCGGCGCGCTCGAGACCCCGCCCGACGGCCGCCGCGACCTCCTCCGCACGCAGGGTTCCCTTGAACTTGTCGGGGGCCACGAGCACGCGCACGCCGCGCATGCTGATACAAGAACCACGCTGTGGACCATCTGAGCATCGCCCCCGAGAAGCCCGCGCAGCTCTTCCTGCGCCCGCCGCTGACGCCCGCCGACCAGGTGCGGACCCTCAACTACGACGACCTGCACCGCTGGCGCGTCTCGGTCGGCTTCCGCTTCTTCATGGCGATCCCGCACCTGCTCTGGCTCGGGATCTGGGGCTTCGGGATGCTCCTGCTGTCGCCCGTCCTGTGGATCGCGACGCTCATCAACCGCCGCCCGCCGGAGGGCCTGCGCGACGTCTACGCGATGTGGGTGCGCTACTCCGTCCACGTGTACGCGTTCCTCTACCTCGCCGCGAGCCCGTTCCCCGGCTTCCTCGGCAAGCCGGGCACGTACCCGATCGAGGTCGAGGTCCCGCCCTCGGGCGAGCACGGCCGCTGGAGCGTCGGCTTCCGCTTCGTCCTCGCGCTGCCCGCGCTCCTGCTCGCCGGCGCGCTCGTCGGGCTCGGCGGCGGTGGAGGGAGCAACCCGTCGTCCTCCGGCCAGAGCGACCCGACGACGAGCGCGGCGCTCAACCTCGGGGTCGCGGCGACCGTCGCCTTCCTCGCGTGGTTCGCGTGCCTGGCGCGCGGGCGGATGCCGCAGGGCATGCGCGACCTGCTCGTCTGGGCGCTCGGGTACGCGGCGCAGGCCTACGCGTACCTCTTCCTCCTCACCGCCCGCTATCCGAACAGCAACCCGGCGATCGCGCCCCTCGCCGCGCTGCCCGAACACCCCGTCCGGCTTCGCCTCACCGACGAGTTGCGCCGCAACCGCTGGACGGTCGCCTTCCGGCTGATCCTCGCCATGCCCCACCTCCTGTGGTTCGCGCTGTGGACGCTGCTGGTCATCCCGCTCGCCATCGTCACGTGGTTCGTCACCCTCGTCGCCGGGCGCACGCCGTCGGCGCTGCACCGCTTCCTCTCCGCATGGGTCCGCTACAGCTCGCACTACTCCGCCTTCCTCTACCTCGGCGGCGGGCCGTTCCCCGGCGTCACGGGCGCGCCCGGCTCGTATCCCGTCGACATCGAGATCGAGGGGCCGGAGCGGCAGAACCGCTGGACGGTCCTGTTCCGCGGGCTCCTCGGCCT
>DASZDF010000645.1:0-3229 GCA_035942275.1 Solirubrobacteraceae bacterium
CAGGTCGACATCCCGCTCCTCCGGCGCCGGGTCATCCCGTCGCGCTTCGGCGACCGGTACGCCGCCGGCCACGTCGAGGAGGACGGGCGCCACCTCTTCGTGACCCGCGGCGTCGGCACCAGCGCGTGGCCGCTGCGCTTCCGCGCGCCCCCGGAGGTCGTGCTCCTGACGCTCCGCCCGCGATGACCGCGACCGACCGGATCGTCGCCTTCCTGCGGGAGATCGGAGTCTCGGTCGAGGCCGCGGAGCTCGGCGACGAGTCCTTCCTGCCCGGCATCGCCGTCGAGCGCGGCGGGCTCCTCTTCGACGAGCAGCGGCTGAGGTGGCCCGGCGACCTCCTCCACGAGGGCGCGCACATCGCGGTCGCGCCGCCGGAGGCACGACCGCGGATGACCGGCGACGTCGCGGTGCCGGGGCTCGACATGGCGCAGCTCGAGGTCGCCGCCGTCCCGTGGTCGTACGCCGCCGCGCTCGCGATCGGGATCGACCCCGCGCTCGTCTTCCACGCCGGCGGCTACCGCGGCAAGTCGGAGGGGCTGCTGCGGACCTTCGGCTTCGGCGTCTACCCCGGCCTCAACCTCCTCGTCGACGCCGGGATGACGACGGCGGACGCGTACCCGCGGATGCTGCGCTGGCTCCGCGGCTAGGCGGGCGGGTCGCGCTTCTCGAGCGGGTTGACGGCCGGCCCGGCGAGGACGTTGCCGTCCGGGTCGAACCGCGAGCCGTGGCACGGGCAGTCCCACGAGCGCTCGGCGTCGTTCCACTTCGTCAGGCACCCGAGGTGGGTGCAGCGCAGCGAGACCGCGTGCAGCCCGCCTTGCTCGTCGCGGTAGACGCCGACCTTGCCGATGCCGCTGCGCACGACGCGGGCCTCGCCGGCGGGGACCTCCTCGGACGAGTGCGCCTCCGCCGGCAGGAGCCGGTCGCCGACGAAGTGCAGGCCGACGAGCGCGTTGATCTGCGCGAGCTTCGGTGCGGCGCGCACCCGTGCGCGGTTGGGGTCGAGCTCCTCGGCGTACGGGTTGTCGCGCCCGCCGATGAGGTCGCTCAGGACCATCGCGGCGACGGTGCCGTTCGTCATCCCCCACTTCTGGAAGCCGCCGGCGACCCACAGGCCGTCGGCGCGCGGGTGGTAGCGCCCGATGTACGGCATGTGGTCGACGGGCATCCCGTCCTGCGTCGACCAGCGGTACGGGAAGTCGGTGATGCCGAAGTGCCTGCGCCCGAACTCGGCGAGCTGCTCGTAGCGCTCGGGCTCGGCCTTCGACGCGCCGGTCTGGTGGCCCTCGCCGCCGATGAGCAGCCACTCGCCCCACTTGCGCACCGAGCGCGTCGGCTGCCCCGCGCTGATCAGCATCGCGTCCGGCGCGGGCTTCGCCGGCTTGCCGGCGACGATGTACGAGCGCGTCGCCTCCAGGCGGGCGAAGAAGACGCCGCGGTCGAGCAGCGGGTACTGCGTCGCGACGACGACGTGCCGGGCGCGGACGCTCGCTCCGCCCTCGACGCGCACCTCGTGCGGCGAGCCCTCGCTGACGCCGGTGACCATCGTCGACTCGAACACGGACGAGCCGTCGCCGTCGACCACCGCGGCGAGCGCGCGCGTGTAGGAGGCGGGCTGGAACTGGGCCTGGCCCTCCAGCCGCGCGGCGGCGGGGACGTCGAACGGCAGCGGGACGTCGTTCACGAGCTCGACCGGCAGCCCCGCCTCCTGCCCCGCCTCGATGACCTGCTCGACCGTCGAGACCTCCGACTCGTCGGCCGCGTACGTGTAGTCGGGAACGCGCTCCCACGAGCAGTCGATGCCGTGCTCGCGCACGAGCGCGTCCATCCGCTCGAGCGCCGCGACGTTCGCGTGCACGTAGGCCTTCAGCGCGTCGCCGCCGCTGTACTTGCGCACCTCGGAGAGCACGGTCTCCTGCAGCGCGCTCGCCTTCGCGGTGCTCATGCCGGTGGCGGCGCCCGAGACGACGCCCTTCTCCAGCACCGCGACGCGCAGGCCATCCTGCTTGCACAAGAGCGCGGTCGTGATGCCGGCGATCCCCCCGCCGATCACGGCGACGTCGACCTCGAGGTCGCGCTCGAGGGAGGGGTAGGCGGTGGGCGGGGCCTTGTCGATCCAGAGCGAGTCGGTGGCGCGGAGAGTCATATGCGACCCGCCTACCCCACCTCCACCCGCATCGCACGCGCCAGCGCGCCACCGAGCACCTGCCTGGCGCCGCCGATCACCACCGTGAGCGGGCCACCGAACGGCTGGCGCTCCACGACCTCGAGCTCCTCCCCCAGCGCGATGCCGCGCTCGTCGAGGTAGCGGAGCATCGCGGGATCGGAGTCCGAGACGCGGACGAACCGCCCCCGCGTGCCGGCCTCGAGCGACTCGAGCGACCGCGTGGCGGTCTCGTCGATCGCGAGGTCGACGGTGGGGATCGGGTCGCCGTGCGGGTCGTGCGTGGGGTCGCCGAGCTTGGCGGCGATCCGGGCCTCGAGGTCCTCCGAGATCACGTGCTCGAGCGCCTCGGCCTCCTCGTGGACGCGGTCCCACGGCACGCCGAGGTGCTCGGCCAGGTAGAGCTCGAGCAGGCGGTGGTGGCGCAGGACCTCGAGGGCGACCCGCTGGCCCTCTGCGGTGAGCGTGACGCCGTGGTACGGCTCGAGGTCGACGAGCCCGAGCTCCGCGAGCTTGCGCACCATCGACGACGCGGACGCCGGCGTGACGCCGAGGCGCGCCGCGAGGTCGTTCGTCGCGACCGCCTCGCCGCCGCTGCGACCCTGGAGCGCGTAGATCGCCTTCGCGTAGTCCTGCACGGCGGAGCTGACGCCCTCGGCCGTCGTCACACCGACACCAGCAGGCCGGTCGCGAACATGATCGCCATCCCGGCGAGGAGGCCGCCGACCGCCGCCGGGTGCAGCGCCCGGCCGGAGTCGTCGCGCAGCGTCGGCACGAGCTGCACGATCACCTGCGCGATGGCGCCTGCGCCGAACCCGAAGAGGAAGGCGGCGATGCTCGCGTTGAACGCCGCGGCGCCGATCCACGCGCCGAGGATCGCGGGGGCGCCCGCGACGAGGCCGAGGACGACGAGCCTGCGCAGCGACGGCTTGGCGTCGGCGAGCGGCGCGACGATCGCGAGCCCTTCCGTCGTGTTGTGGATGGCGAAGCCGACGACGAGGAACGCGCCCAGCGCGAGCGCGCCGACCGCGTAGGACGAGCCGATCGCGACGCCCTCGCCGAGGT
>DASZDF010000646.1:0-6718 GCA_035942275.1 Solirubrobacteraceae bacterium
TGGCGCCGGGGCTGGGAGCTCTGCTTCGCCCGCGGGGTCGTGGACGGCGCGTCCGGCAACCAGCGCATGCCCCGCTAGAGCCGGCGCAGCTCGCGCGCGACGGCGTCGGGCTCCTCGAGCTGCGGGTAGTGGCCGACGCCCGCCAGCTCCGCGAACGCGGCGTCCGGCCGCCGCAGGCGCAGCTCGGCGAGCATGTGCGCGCCGCTGACCGGGTCGAGCGGGCCCCAGACGAACCGCAGCGGGACGTCCGCCCGCGCGATCGCCCGCTCCCACCGCGGGGCGTAGCGCACGCGCTCCTCGATGTAGGCGAGCAGCGGGTGGCCGAGGTCGCGGCCGCCGCGGCTGCGGAACGCGAGCCAGTGCTCGTGCAGCTCGGCGTCGGACAGCGGCCGCGCGATGACGCGCCGCAGCCCGCGGGTGAACGTCCGCTCGCTGACCAGCCGCGTCAGCACCGGCCCCGTAAAGCGGTGCGCGAGGAGCTTCTGGACGGTCAGCGGCCGGTGGAGCGACGGGATCATGCCGCCGTTGAGGAAGGCGGCGGCGGTCACCTCCACCGGCAGGTCCCGGTCGTCGCGGCGCGCGAGCACCTCCTGCGCGACCGAGACGCCGTAGTCGTGGGCGACGACCGCGGTGCGCTCGACGCCGAGGTGCTTCCACACGGCCTCGACGGCGTCGGCCTGCTCGAGCAGCGAGTAGCGGTGCGGCTTGGGCTTGTCCGAGTCGCCGAAGCCGAGGAAGTCGAGCGCGATCAGGCGCGTGTCGCCGCGGAGGCGGTCGAACATGCTTGCCCAGTCCAGCGACGACGTCGGGAACCCGTGGAGGAAGGTCATCGTGGGCGTGCCCTGCGGGCCCTCCGCCCGGACGAAGACCCGGTGCCCACCAGGCCCCCCGATGCGCGAGCCGCCGGCCCACCAGTCGGCGGCGCGCGCGATCACCCGGCCGCCGCCGCCTGGGTTCGCGCGTGCTCCGCGATCAGCCCGGCGCTGCGCTCGGGCTGCTCGATCCAGAAGAGGTGGCCGACGCCCTCGAGGATCTCGAGCCTCGCGCCCGGGATCTTCGCCGCGATCATGCGGCCGTTCTCCACCGACAGCATCTCGTCGAGGTCGCCGTGGACGACCAGCGTCGGGGCCGCGATCTCGCCGAGCCGCGCCGCGACGTCGTGCCCGCCGATCGCCTGGACCTGGAGCATGATCACGGCGAGCGCGGCCCGGGCGCCGAGCGCGGCCTCCCGGAAGCGCGCGTACCTCTCCTCGTCCGCCGCGAAGTCCGGTGAGACGTTGACCTCCCACCCCGTGCGCAGCGCGCGCTCGCGGTCGCCCGACATCCAGCCCTCCGCGAGCCGCAGGCCGACCGCGTCGCTCGTCCGCACGCTGCCCGGACCGCCGGAGTACGTGCAGCCGAGCGTCAGCGTGCGGATCCTGTCGGCGTGGCGCAGCGCGAGCTGCTGGGCGATCATGCCGCCCATCGAGACGCCGAGGACATGCGCCCGGTCGACGCCCACCGCGTCGAGCACGCCGGCCGCGTCGTCCGCCATGTCGGCGATCGAGAAGGGCTCGTCGACGCGGGAGCTGTTCCCGACGCCGCGGTTGTCGAAGACGATGACGCCGAAGTCGCGCGCGAGCGCGTCGAGGAACTCGTCCCCCCACGACAGGTGGGTCCCGGTCAGGCCCTGGATGAGCAGCAGCGGCTCGCCCTCGCCGCGCTGGAAGTAGTGGAGCTCGCGTCCGGCGACGGTGGCGGTCGGCATGCGTCCAGACTAGACGGGGAGCGCCATCTGGCCGTCGGGGACGGAGGGCTCCTCGCCGTGCTCGAACGCGGCCACGCGGACGCCGATCAGCCGCACCGGACGGGCCGGCGCGTACTCCCGCAGGAGCTCCAGCGCGACGCCCCCCACCACGCCGGGATCGTTCGTCGGCGCCGCGATCGTGCGGGCGCGCGTGACCGTCGTCCAGTCGTCGAGGCGCACCTTGATCGCGATGTTCCTGCCGCGCCGCTCCTGCCGCGCGAGGCGGGCACAGAGCTCCCTGGCGAGGACGTCGAGCCGGCCCTCCAGCTCGAACGGGTCGACGATGTCGCGGTCGAACGTCGTCTCCCGCGACTCGGAGACCGCGACGCGCTGCAGCGTCAGGTGCTCGGAGCCGTGGAAGTTGGCGCGCCGGCGCAGGTCGGGGCCGTGGTTGGACCCGAAGTGCTCGACGAGCAGCGCCTCGGGAGCACGCGCGAGAGCGCCCAGCGTCGTGAGGCCCAGGCGCTCGAGGCGCCCCACCGTCTTCGGCCCGATGCCGGGCACCAAGCCGGGCGGCGCGTCCGCGAACCGCTCGCACGCGTCCTCACGGCTGAGCACCACGAAGCCCGCGGGCTTCTCCGCGTCGGAGGCGACCTTCGCCACCAGCTTGTTCGGGCCGATGCCGACGGAGGCGGTCAGGCCGGTCTCCTCCCTGATCGCCGCGACGAGCCGGCGCATCGCCGCCCGCGGGGCGACGAGCCCCTCCAGGTCGAGGTACGCCTCGTCGAGCCCGACGACCTCCACCCGCTCGACGTGCGCCCGCAGCAGCGCCATGACCTTCCCCGAGGCCTCGCGGTAGGCGGTGAAGTCGGGCGGGACCAGGATCGCGTCCGGGCACAGCCGCCGCGCGCGGGCGGTCGGCATGGCGGAGCCGACGCCGAACTTCCTCGCCTCGTAGGACGCGGTGGTGACCACGGCCCGCGGCCCGTCGCCCGACACGATCACCGGCTTGCCGCGCAGCTCCGGCCGGCGGAGCAGCTCGACGCTCGCGTAGAAGGCATCGACGTCGAGGTGGGCGATGCGGGCCATCCGGAGGACGAACATTAGTTCGACCCCCGGATGCCGCTGCACCTAGTGCGCCACCCACACCCGCCCGACCGAGCCGAAGCCCAGCCGGTACTTCGTGGCGGCGGTGAGATCGAACTCGCGCGCGCCGACGTACGGCCCGCGGTCGATGACCCGCGCGCGGACGGTGCGCGAGCCCTTGCGCAGCACCACGGTCGTGCCGCACGGCAGCGACTTGTGCGCGACGCCGACCGTGCCGGGCGACAGGCGCCCGCCGCAGCCGAGCGCGTTGCCGTAGAGCCCCGGTCCGTACCAGGACGCCAGCGCGGGACGGAACGCGTTCAGGCGCCCGACGACGCGCGTCGACGGCCTCGCCGTCGGGTCGCCGCCGAAGCGGACGCGCACGAGCGACGTGTCGGCCGCGCGCGTGCGGTGGCGCAGGACGAAGCGGCCCGAGCGCGCGGTCAGGTCGCCGTCGACCTGTCGCCAGCGCCCGCGCTGCAGGAGCTCGAGACGAACGATGCGGTGCGACTGGCGCGGGAGCAGCGTGCCCCGCACGACGGCGGTCCCGCCCGCCCGGACGTTCAGGCGCTTGACGCCGACGACCAGCTTCGACGCGCCGCGCGCGGGGGTTGCGGCCTCGGGCGCCGGCGTCTGAGCGACGGCGGGCGTCCCGGCCAGGAGCATGGTGGTTGAAAGCGCGCCTGCGCCCATGACGGCGCGGGCACGCAGCGAGTGCGGCCTCAAGGAGGTTCCTCCTTTGTCTGCGGCGCCTGCGCGGGGTCAGCGGAGAAGTGCGCTGAGCCAGCGGCGCCCCGCGTGGGGCGTCATGGCGCCATCGAACAGCTGTTCGCACGGTAGCCCCGAAGCACCGGATCTCTGTGCCGGGGCTCACAGTGGTTGGAATCGTGCAGACGGAGGTTTCAGACGAGGTCGAGCGCCGCGGTGCCCGCGAGCAGCTGCGCGCCGATCGCCGCGTGCATCGCCTCGTCGCGCGTGCCGCCGCCCCGCGCCACCGCATCCCGCCCGGCGGCCAGCAGCGCCCCGATCGCCACCGCCACCGGATGCTCGTCGGCCCGGTGGCAGGCGAGCTGCGCGAGCGCAAGCGGCTCGTCGACCGGCTGCTCGCGGAACGAGAGGTTCGCGGCGACGGAGCAGTGGGCGACCACCCGCTCGAACGCGACGTCGCGCGGGCCGAGGCGCGCCGACCCCGGCGCCGGCCCCACGTCGACCGGCTCCTCGCCCGCGAGCACCCGCTCCACCGACTCCCCCGCGATCGCCCGCAGCGCGTCGCCCTCGAGCCCGACGCTCAGCGCGCACCGCAGGAAGGCGAGCGAGTGGAACAGCGGGCTGCCGTAGGGCATGTCGCTCGCGTAGAGGATCCGCCCGGGCGGGACCGTCGTGAACAGCGCGAGCAGGTCGCTGACCTGCCACCACGCGGTGTCGAAGAAGAGGTTCGGCAGCTCGGCGGCGTACGGCGCGATCCAGCCGGTGTCGCTGATCCCCGCGTGCGCGAGGATCAGCCGGGCGCCGTGGTGCTCGCGGGCCATGTGCACGACGCTCTCGCCCAGGTGTGGGATCCCGCGGCCGGCGTGGAAGAGGACGGCCGCGCGCGCCTCCCCCGCCAGCGCGACGACCTGCTCGACGACCGGGTGCGGCAGCGCGAAGCGGTCGGAGCGCGGGTGGAGCTTGAAGCCGCGCGCGCCCGCCTCCAGGCAGCGCCGCGCCTCGTCGAGCGCGCCCTCGGCGTTCGGGTCGATCCGCGCGAGCGCCTGCAGGCGGCCGCCGGAGGCCGCGCACGCCTCGAGCACCCGGTCGTTCGCGGGCGGATACCCGCCCGGCTCCTGCGAAGGGAACACGAGCGCGCGGTGCTGCGACGCGCTGTCGAGGCCGGCGAGGAGGTCCTCGGGGTCGGCCTTGAAGCCATCGGGGTCGTCGTGGCCGATGTGCGTGTGCGCGTCGAACCACGTCGCGCCCGCGGGCAGCGCGGCGAGGTGCGCCGCGTGGAGCGGGCGCAGGATCTCGTCGTGGGGGCTTCCGGGAGCGACGGCCAAGGAAGCCGGGAACCTAGCCGCTACGCCGCGACGGGCAGCGGCGCCTCGTCGAGCGCGCTCGCGACCTCGCCACGCAGCTTCGCCATCCCGAGGCGGATCCGGCTCTTCGCGGTCCCGAGCGGGACGCCGACACGCCGCGCGACCTCGTCGGCCGTCAGCCCGCCCCAGTAGGCGAGCACGAGCGCCTCGCGCTGGGACTCCGGCAGCCGGCGGAGTGCGTGCAGGACGGCGTCACGGTCCTCGTCGCGCTCGGCGGCGGCGACCGGGCGGTCGTCGACCCGGCCCTCGTCGCGCACGGCGACAGCCTCGAGCCGGTCGCGGGCACGGCCGGCGGCCTGGCTCTCGCGGTAGACGTCGAGGGCGCGGCTGCGGGCCATGAGCCGCAGGTACGTCGCGAGCTCGCCGCGGCGGGCGTCGAAGCGCTGCGGGTTGCGCCAGAGCTTCAGGAAGACGTCCTGGGTGACGTCCTGCGCCTGCGCGGGGTTGCCCAGGATGCGCAGCGCGGTGCCGTAGACGCCGCGGGAGTGCTCGTCGTAGACGAGGCCGAAGGTATGGGGATCGGAGAGGCTCATTCGCAGTCCTTGTTCTGCCCGTGTGGATCAAAGCTTACACACTCTGTTGAAGGTTGCAACGGGAAGCTTCAACAAGCAGCATGGGGCGGGATGGCACGCAACCCGAACCGACTCACCGCGCTCGACTCCGCCTTCCTCCACATCGAGGACTCCGGTGCGCACATGCACGTCGCCTCGGTGATGATCTTCGAGGGCGACCCGCCGCCGTACGACGACCTCCTCGACGCCCTCGAGTCGCGCCTGCACCTCGTCCCCCGCTACCGCCAGCGGCTCGCGGAGGTGCCGTTCGACCAGGGCCGGCCGGTGTGGGTCGACGACCCGCACTTCAACCTCCGCTACCACCTCCGCCACACGGGCCTGCCCGCGCCCGGCCGGGACGAGGAGCTCAAGCGCCTCGCGGGCCGCCTGTTCTCCCAGCAGCTCGACCGCGGCAAGCCGCTGTGGGAGATCTGGCTCGTCGACGGCCTCGACGGCGACCGCTTCGCGATCATCGGCAAGACCCACCACGCCCTGGTCGACGGCGTCTCGGGCGTCGACATCACGACCGTCCTCTTCGACACCTCGCCCGATCCCGCGCCGATCCCGCCGCCCGAGCGGACGTGGACGCCGAAGCCGCCGCCGAGCCGGTCGCAGCTGCTCGCGGAGGCGCTGGTCGAGCGCGCGACCGACCCAGCGGAGGGCTACCGCGCGCTGCGGTCGCTCGTGCGTGCGCCGCGGCGCGTGGCCAACGAGCTGGGGACGGGGCTCAGCGGCGTGGGCGCCGCGCTCAGCGCGATGCTCCGTCCTGCGCCGGAGTCGCCGCTGAACGTCCCGATCGGGCCCCACCGCCGCTACACGTGGGTCGACGGCGACCTCGGCGAGTTCAAGGCGATCAAGGACGAGCTCGGCGGCACCATCAACGATGTCATCCTCACCGCGGTGTCGCTCGCGGTCGGACGCTGGCTGCGGCGGCACGCCTTCCCGACCGACGGCGTCGAGCTGCGGGCGATGGTCCCGGTGTCGGTCCGGGCGGACGTCGAGCGCGGGGCGCTCGGCAACCGCGTGGCGGCCATGTACGCGCCGCTGCCGGTCGGGGTCGAGGACCCGGAGGACGCGTACCGCCGGGTGCACGAGGCGATGGCGGGGCTGAAGGAGTCCGGCCAGGCGGGCGGGGCGCAGGGCATCACGCAGCTCGGCGACTTCGCGCCGCCGACGATCCTCAGCCAGGCCGCGCGGCTCCAGGCGCGGCAGCGCTGGTTCAACCTCGTCGTCACGAACGTGCCGGGCCCCCAGTTCCCGCTCTACGTGCTCGGGCACAGGCT
>DASZDF010000647.1:0-5980 GCA_035942275.1 Solirubrobacteraceae bacterium
CGCCCGTGCCGGCGTACGAGGCGCTCGTCCCGAACGCGACCAGCTTGGCCTGCGGCTGGCGCTCGCGCCACCAGTCGAGCCCGTTGGTGTTCACCCGTCCGTTGACGACCCACTGGTCGCCGCCGCGCTCCTGGCAGAAGCGGCACGCGCGGGTCCACGCCGCGAGGTGGTAGATGCGGTCGTAGCGCGCGCCGTCGCGCGCCGAGAGGGCGCCGTCGCGCACGAGGTCGACCTCGCTCGACGACGGCGCGTCGACGTCGTCGCCGCGCTCGCGCAGCGCCGCGACGAGGTGGCGGCCGACGAAGCCGCCGGCGCCGGTCACGAGCGCCCTCACGGCACGAGGTCGGGCGCCGAGGCGTCCCGGGCAGAGAGGAGGGGCGGTTCGACGGGCCAGGCGATGCCCACCGCGGGATCGTCCCACCGGACGGTGAACTGGCGTTCCGCCCCGCTGTAGCGCTCCGACTGCTTGTACGCGAGCGCGGTGCCGTCCTCCAGCGCAAGCAGCCCGGTCGCGCAGCCCGCTGGCACGAGGACCTGGAGGCGGTTGGCGGCGGAGAGGTCGAACCCTTCCCAGCGCAGGTAGGCCTCCGAGCCGCGGCGGCAGTCGGCGACGGCGAGGAAGAGCGCGCCGTGCACGCACTGCACGAGCTTCCACGTGCGGTCGTCGCCGTGCAGGCCGCGCAGGACGTTCGCGTGGGAGACGGACAGGTCGTCCTCGACGAACGCGATCGGCGTCCCGTCGTCGCGCGTGAACGCGTAGTCGTCGGCGTTGAACGTCTCCACGAACTCGCCGCGCTCGTCGCGGAAGACGTCGGGCTCGATCCGCCGCAGCCCGGGGATGACGGCAGACGCCTCGGAGCGCACTAGACGTTCGTGAAGCGGGTGTTGCGCACCATCGTGTAGCCCTTGACCAGCTCGCGGATGCCTGCGTCGAGCGACCAGTCGGCCTTGTAGCCCGTCCCCTCGATGCGCTCGTTGGAGACGATGTAGTTGCGCTGGTCGGGGTCCTTGCCGAGCGGCGCCTCGAGGTAGGTGAAGCCGGGGACCTGGCGGCCGATCGCCTCGCACAGCTCGAGCTTCGACAGGTTCGCCCCCGAGAGCCCGACGTTGTACGGCCGGCCCTTCATCTCGTCGTAGTTCGCGATCGCGTGGAGGAACGCCTTGGCGACGTCGCGGACGTGGATGTAGTTGCGCTTGAAGTGGCCCTCGAAGACGACGACGACGCGATCGGTCACGGCGCGGTAGGTGAAGTCGTTGACCAGCAGGTCGAGGCGCATCCGCGGCGACATCCCGAAGACCGTCGCGAGGCGGAAGGTGATCGTGTCGCCGCGCTCGAGCACGGCCTCCTCGGCGTCGACCTTCGTCCGGCCGTAGTGCGAGATCGGGTTCAGCGGCGAGTCCTCCGTGCAGTACTCGCCCGGCTTGCCGATGCCGTACCCGCTGTTCGAGGTCGGGAGGATCACGCGCTGGCCGGAGCCGAGCAGCCCGAGCAGCATCTTCACCGCATCGAGGTTGACCCCGGTCGCGGCCCACGGGTCGCGCGCGCACAGCGGCGCGCCGACGAGCGCCGCGAGCGGGATCACGAGGTCCGCGTCGGCCACGACCTCGCGCACCAGCGGCTCGTCCCGCACGTCCCCGCGGACCGGCGTGAAGCGCTCGTTCGCGCACACGGCCGCCAGGCCGCCGAAGTTGCCGGCGAACGTGTCGAGGACGGTGACGGTGTGGCCCGCGTCGAGCAGCGCGGGCACGAGCACCGACCCGATGTAGCCGTCGCCTCCGGTGACGACGACGCGCATGGGATCCGGAGTCATGGCAGCGAACGTAGCAAGCGCGGTGGCGCCGATAAGGTCCCCGCCCTTGGGCGCTTCCGAGCCGAACGACCACCCTCGACTGCGCCGCCGGCTGCGCCTTCCCGCCGCGGCGACGCCCAGCGGAGAGACGCAGATCGTGGTCGTCGACCTCGCGCTCGGGCGGCTCCCCGGCGGCCACAACGCCGACTACGTCGCGGCGCTGGCCGCGGCGTTCGGCGACCGCGGGGCGGTCGTGTGGGCGCCCGACGGCGACGGGTGGGGCCGGCCCGCGGGCTGGGCGCGCCGCGCGCAGGACGTCGCGCTGCTGTGGCTGGCGATGCACCCGCCCAAGGGCCGGCGCCGCGTGGTCGTGATGCAGGCGCCCTCGCCCTGGGACTTCCTGACGCTGCGCGTCGTCGCGCACGGGAGGCGACGCGCGGTGGCGGCCTGCGTGCTGCGGCGCTCCGGGACGGGCGGCAGCAGGCTCGTCGAGCGGATCGTGGCGCTGGCCGAGCGGTCGACGCGCTCGCTCGTGCGCGCCCGCCGGCTCTGGCCGGTCTCCGACTCGTCGCTCCTGCTCGACGAGGTCGCGCGCGACACCGGCGTCTGCGGGACGCTCGTGCCGATCCCGCAGCGCGGGTCGCGGGCGGTCGAGCCGCGCACCGGGCCGCCCGTCGTGAGCCTGCTCGGCGCGTTCCGGATGGAGAAGGGCGCCGCCCACTACGACGCGGTCCTGCGGGCCGTCACCGCGCGCGACGACGCGGAGGTCGACGTGCAGGTCGGGGAGGGCAACCCGCTCGACGGCTCGGCCGAGTACGCGCGGCGCGTGCAGGCGGCGTGGGCGGACCATCCGCGGGTGCGCCTGCACGGCGGGTTCCTCGACGCCGACGAGTACGACCGGATCGTCGCGCGCTCGGACGTCGTCGTGCTGCCGTACGACACGGCGGCCTACGGAACCGGCACGAGCGGCATCCTGCACGAGGCGCTCGCCGCGAACGCGGTCGTGCTGACGACGCCGATCGCGTGGGCGCTCAGCGAGTACGGCGACCACCCGCGCGTGCGCTTCCTGCCCGCGCTCGACGACGCGACGCTCGCGCGCGAGCTTCCCGCCGCGATCGAGCTCGGCCTGCGCTCGCGCGACGCGCCGCCCGAGCAGGCGGAGGCGGGGCACGACGACTTCCGGGGGCGCTGGAGCGAGGCGGTCGAGGCCGCCCTGCGGCTGACGGGCTAGCGCGACGTCAGAAGCTCGAGTGGACGGTCGAGCCCGTGTGGTCGATCGAGAACGACACGCAGCGCGCGGGGCCGAGGTCCTCGACGAGGCGCTCGCGCGCGTCGGGCGGAACGACCATCAGGAGGAAGCCCCCGCCCCCGGCGCCGAGCAGCTTGCCGGCGAGCGCGCCGTGGTTCAGGCAGCGGTCGTACAGCGCGTCGATCTCCGGGTTGGAAACGCTCGCCGACAGCGCGCGCTTGAGGTCCCACGAGGTCCGCAGCAGGCCGGCCACCGCCTCGGGGAGGTCGTCGCCGCGCCGCTGCGCGAAGACCTGCTCCGCGTCGTCGACGAGCTGGACCATCTGCGCGAGCTGCTCGTCGAGGTCGTGGCGCTCGGTGCTGTCGATCTGCTCGCGCAGCGTCTCGGACGCGTGGCGCTTCAGCCCGGTGTAGACGAGCACGAACCACTGCGACAGCGCCTCGAGGTCGCCTCCGGAGATCTGGACGGGGGAGACGCTCAGCTCGTCGCCGTGGAAGTCGAAGCGGTTCAGGCCGCCGAAGGCGGCGTGGAGCTGGTCCTGGATGCCGACGCGCTCGTGGAGGATGTCGTGCTCGAGCTCGATCGCGAGCTGGGCCAGCTCGAGCCGCGTCCGCGGGACGCCGCGCAGGGCGGAGACGAGGTTGAGGAAGCCGACGGCGAACGAGGACGAGCTGCCGAGCCCCGCGTTGGCGGGCAGGTCGGCCTGCACGCTCATGTCCAGCGGCTCGTCGGGCCAGTCGCGGTCGAGGACCGCCCGCACCGCCGGGTGCTCGATCTCGTCCATGCGCTGGCAGCGCTCCAGGCGCGAGTAGGTCAGCCGGTAGCGGTAGTCCACGAACGACGGCAGGCGCAGCGCCGAGATGTAGATGTACTTGTCGATCGCGAAGCCCAGCACGGCGCCCGGCCGCCGCCGGAACCACGCCGGGTAGTCGCTGCCGCCGCCGAAGAGGCTGACGCGCAGAGGGGTGCGCGAGGTGATCATCACGGGCGGCGAGTCTAGGTGAACCCCCTCGCTAGCCTCTGGCGCCGATGACCGACCGGCTCCTCGACATGGCGTGTCGCGTGTGCGGGCGGCGCGAGGTCGAGGAGGTGCTCGACCTCGGCGACCAGCCGCACTGCAACTCCCTCCTGCTGCCCGAGCAGCTCGGCGAGGCCGAGCCGATCTACCCGCTCAGGCTCGGTTTCTGCCGCAACTGCACGACGTCGCAGATCGACTTCACGGTGCCGAAGGAGACGATGTTCTCCGATTACCTCTACGTCTCCGGCACCACAGCGGCGCTGCGCGAGCACTTCCGCCGCAGCGCGGAGCGCCTCGTCGGGGCGCTGGGGCTCGGCCCGGGCGACCTCGTCGTCGACATCGGCTCGAACGACGGCACCTGGCTCAAGCAGTTCCAGGCGCTCGGCCTGGAGGGGCTGGGCGTGGAGCCGGCGACGAACCTCGCCGAGCAGGCGGAGCGCGACGGGGTCCCGACGCTGAACCGGTTCTTCGACGCGGACGCCGCGCGGGCGATCCTCGACGCCGGGCCCGCGCCGAAGCTCGTCACCGCGGCCGGCGTGTTCTTCCACCTGGAGGAGCTGCACAGCGCGACCGAGGGCGTCGCCGCCCTCTGCCGCGAGGGCGCGACGTTCTGCATGCAGGCCATCTACCTCGGCGGGATGCTGCGGCAGAACGCGTTCGACCAGATCTACCACGAGCACCTGACCTACTGGACGCTCATGTCGTTCGAGCAGCTCCTGCGCCGGCACGGCCTCGAGGTGCGGGAGGTCGACGTCGTGCCGATCAACGGCGGGTCGCTCGAGGTCCTCGTCGGCGTCGAGGGCGGCGAGGTCGGCCCGAGCGTCGAGGCGTTCCGCGAGCGCGAGCGCGAGGAGGGCCTCGACCGGATCGAGACGTACCGGGCGTTCGCGGACCGCGTGTGGAAGATCCGCGACGACCTGCGGGCGATGCTCGCCGAGCACGCCGCGGAGGGCCGCAGCGTCCACGCGTTCGGCGCGCCCGCGAAGGGCGCGACCCTGCTCAACTCGTTCGCGATCACGCCGGAGCTCGTCAGCGTCGCCACCGAGCGCAACCCGCTGAAGGTCGGGCGCTACATCCCGGGGTGCCGGATCCCGATCGTCGAGGAGGGCTCGATCCCGGAGCCCGACGCCTACCTCATGCTCCCCTGGAACTTCCTCGACGAGTTCGTGCAGCGGCGCGCCGACTACCTCGACGCGGGCGGCGCGTTCATCGTGCCGATCCCCGAGCCGCACGTCGTCGGCGGCCGGTAGCGGCGCTCACCGCACGAGCGCGCGGACGAGGCGCCAGTAGAGCGCCTGGAGCGGCTCGGCCCCGGGGACGGCGCGGCCCATCGCGAGGTGCGGCGAGTCCAGCGATGCGACGAAGCCGTCGGCGAACCGCGCGGCGGTGACCCGGCGCGTCCGCTGGACGGCGCGGCGCCGCTGCGCGATCCGCGGCAGCTCGCGCAGCACCGCCGCCTGCGCGCGGAGCTTCGCGCGCAGCCAGCCGCCGCGCCAGCTCGCCACCAGCAGCACCACCTCGAAGGCGATCAGGGCGGGGGCGAGGAGCGCGAGCAGCGGCGCGGGGTATGCCGCGAGCACCGTCCACATGCGGTTGCGCTCGAGGTAGAACCACTTGTAGTCGCCCTTCGTGAACGCGTACTCGTGCTCGACGCGCGCCGCCGGCGCGATCCCGACGCGGTGGCCCGCCAGCCGCAGCCGCAGGGAGAGGTCGAGGTCCTCGCCGTACATGAAGTAGCGCTCGTCGAACCCGCCGAGCTCCTCCCACGCCGAGCGGCGGATCGCCAGCGCCGCGCCGGAGACGAAGCCGACCTCGTGGGGATCGTTCGGGACCGAAGCGACCGGCTCCTCGAGCCTCCCCGCCCACCCGAAGCAGATGTAGTGCACGAGGTTCCCCGCCGTGTTCACCGCGTGCCCGCCGGGC
>DASZDF010000648.1:0-2129 GCA_035942275.1 Solirubrobacteraceae bacterium
TCCACCCGGAGCGGCCGGCGACGCGACGCCGAACGGTGGCGGCGGCGGAGCGGGGCGGCCGGAGGACGACGGAGGATCGCTCCTCCCGCAACTTCCCACACTTCCTGATCTGGGGAGGGTGCCCGAGCCCGAGGAACCCGCTCCGCCCGCCGAAGACCTCCTGGACTTCCTGCTCGGATGAGGCTGCGCGGCGGATCGGCTCCGAACCCCGTGCTCACGGGCGCGGCGACCGTGCTCATCGTCCTGCTCGCGGTCTTCCTCGCGTACAACGCGAACAGCGGGCTGCCCGGCGTGCCGGCGTACCGGATCACGGTCGAGGTCCCCGACGCCGCCCGGCTGACGGCGGGGAACGAGGTCCGGATCCGGGGGCGGCGCGCCGGGCAGGTCAGCGAGATCGAGCCGCGCGTCGACGCGGACGGCAAGGCGTACGCGCGGCTGAAGGTGCGCCTCGAGCAGTCGGTCGGCGAGCTGCCGGTCGACACGACCGCGCGCGTCCGGCCGCGGTCGATGCTCGGGCTGAAGTACCTCGAGCTGACGCCGGGCGAGTCGGAGCGCACGCTGCCGAACGCGTCGACGCTCCCGCTCCGACAGGCGCGCGAGCGCGTCGAGCTCGACCAGGTCCTCCAGGCGTTCGACGCCGAGACGCGCCGCGACCTGACGAGCGGCGTGACCGAGCTGTCGAGCGGCGTCGCCGGGCGCGGCGCCGACCTCAACGCCGCGATCGGCGAGCTCGCGCCGCTCACGAAGAGCCTCGAGCCCGTCATGCGGACGCTCGCCGACCCCCGCACCGACCTCGAGGGCGCCATCGACGGCATCGAGGGCGCCACCGCCGCGATCGCGCCGGTGTCCGAGGAGCTCGCCGGCCTGCTCCAGGGCCTGGCGGTCACGCTCGACGCCCTCGTCGCCGCCGAGCCCGGCCTCGAGCAGACGCTCGTCGAGCTGCCGGTGACGGCGGCGAGCGCGACGCGGTCGCTCCACACGATCTCCCCCGTCCTCGCCGACGCCGCCGCGCTCATGCGCGACGTCCGTCCCGCCGCCCGCCTCCTCCCCCGCGCCGCGACCGGCCTCGCCGACCTCGCGCGGCGGGGGACCCCCGTGCTCGAGCGCGCGACCGACCTCGGCCCGGACCTCGAGGACACGCTGCGCGCCGTCGGGCGCCTCGTCGCCGAGCCGAGCACGCTCGCTTCCGTCGAGGGGCTGACCGAGGTCGTCGCGTCGCTCGGCCCGACGCTCCGCGCCGTCAACCCGTTCCAGGTCGACTGCAACTACCTCGGCCTGTGGACGCGCAACGCCAGCTCGACGATCAGCGAGGGCGACACGCACGGCACGTGGTTCCGCTTCATCCCCATCTACCAGCCGACGGAGATCGCGCAGTCGGCCGAGCCGGCACCCGAGCTGCACGCCACGCCGTACGGGCGGGTCGACGGCGAGTGCGAGACCGGGAACGAGCCGTTCCTGCCGGGGCAGCGGATCGGCAACCCCGAGGGGCGGCAGGCCGCGACGACCGAGGACACCGGCGGATGAGGGGCCGTCGCGACGCGGCGAGGCAGCGGCGCAGCCACCTGCGCTGGGGGATCGCCGCCGCGCTGCTCGCAGTCGCCGCGACGTACGCGGCGTTCATCGGCGTGCCGCGCACGGGCGGCTACGAGGTGCAGGCCGTGATGCAGTCGGCCGGGGAGCTGCGGGCCGACGCGGCCGTGCGGATCGCCGGCGTCGATGCGGGCAAGGTCGTCAAGGTCGAGCGCGGCCCGGGGACGACCGCGCTCGTGACGCTGGCGCTGCGCGACAGCGCCCGCCCGATCCACACCGACGCGACCCTGAAGATCCGCCCGCGGCTGTTCCTCGAGGGCAACTTCTTCGTCGACCTGCGGCCGGGCAGCCCGTCGGCGCCCGAGCTCGAGGAGGGCGGCACGATCCCGCTGGCGCAGACGGCGACGCCGGTGCAGCTCGACCAGGTGCTCGGGGCGCTGCAGTCCGACGGGCGCGAGCAGCTTCAGGTGCTGCTGCGCGAGGCCGGCACCGCGATGCGCGGCGGCGGCGCCGAGGCTTTGGGTCGCGCGATCGACCCCGCCGGGCCGGCGCTGCGCGACACCGCGGTCACCGCGGCGGCGCTGCGCGGGACCCACCAC
>DASZDF010000649.1:0-3916 GCA_035942275.1 Solirubrobacteraceae bacterium
GAGGAGCTGCGAGCGCTCGCCGCGCGCGGCTGGGAGGTCGGGTCGCACACCGTGCGCCACCCGCACCTGACGTCGCTCGACGCGACGGCGCTCGACCGCGAGCTGCGCGAGTCGCGCGCCGCGTGCGAGGGCGAGATGGGCAGCGCGTGCACAGCGATCGCCTATCCGTACGGCGACGTCGACGACCGCGTCGTGGCCGCGGCCGGCGCCGCCGGCTACCGCGCCGGGGGGACCCTGCCGAAGCGCCTGCACGCCGCGGAGCCCCTGCACTTCCCGCGCGTGGGCGTCTACCAGCACGACGAGGGATGGCGTCTTCGCGCCAAGACGTCCCCGGCGGCGCGCCGCCTTCGGGGCTCCGACGCCTGGACGGCCGCGGACGCGCTGCGCCGCGCGCGGCGCGGGACCCGTCGCGACTCAGGGCTACGATGAGCGCATTGCGGGTGGCGGTGTACCTCGACCAGGCCTTCTGGCGCGACCAGGAGGGCGTGACGACGCGACGCTCGTTCGTCGTCTTCCTCGACGCGGTCGCCGCGTCGTTCGACCGCGTGCTGCTCCTGGGGCGGGTCGCTCCGGAGGCGGGGCGCGCCGACTACGCGGTGCCGGGCAACCTCGAGTTCGTCGCGCTGCCGTGGTACCGCAACGCCGCCGATCCGATCCAGGTCGCGCGCGCGCTCGCGGGCTCGGTGCGCCGCTTCTGGCGCGTGCTGCGCGACGTCGACATGGTCTGGCTCTTCGGCCCGCAGCCGGTGGCGATCGCGTTCGCCGCGCTGGCGGCGCTCCGCGGGCGGAAGGTCGTGCTCGGCGTGCGCCAAGACCTGCCGGCCTACGCGCGGCACCGGCACCCGGGGCGCCGCCTCGTCCACCTCGCCGCCGACGCCCTCGAAGCGGCGTTCCGGCTGCTCGGCCGCCGGTGCTCGGTCGTCGTCGTCGGGCCCGGCCTCGCGCGCGGGTACCGGCACTCGCGCCGCCTGCTCGAGGCCTCGGTCTCGCTCGTGCGCGCCGACCAGGTCGTCGACGAGGCGGTGCCCGCGGCGCGCGCGTACGACGGCCCGCTGCGGCTGCTGTCGGTCGGCCGGCTCGACGCCGAGAAGAACCCCCTGCTGCTGGCCGACATCCTCCAGCGCCTCGTCGCCGACGACGGCCGCTGGCGGCTCGTCGTGTGCGGGGACGGCCCGCTCGAGGCCGACCTGGCGGCGCGGCTGCGGGAGCTGGGGCTGGAAGGGAACGCCGAGCTGCGCGGGCACGTGCCGATCACCGACGGCCTCGTCGACCTCTACCGCGGCAGCCACGCCTTCCTGCACGTCTCGTGGACCGAGGGCGTCCCGCAGGTGCTCTTCGAGGCGTTCGCCGCCGGGCTGCCGGTGGTGGCGACCGCGGTGGGCGGCGTGGCGCAGGCGGCCGGCGACGCCGCCCTGCTCGTCGGCCCCGGCGACGCGGAGGCGCCTGCCCGGGAACTCCGGAGGATCGCCGCGGACCCGGCGCTCCGCGAGCGACTCGGCAGCGCGGCCCGCGCGCGCGCCCTCGCCCACACCCAGGAGGCCGAGGCTGGCCGGGTCGCGGCCTTCCTGTCGGGAGCCGCCGCGTGATCCCGAGCCGCTGGATCCCCGAGAAGGTCCATTGGCGCCTGTTCGCCATCCGGCTCGCCGCGGATCCCACGAGCTACATGCGCTTCGTGACGAACAGGCGCCGGCCCACGGGCGAGGAGATCCCGCTGAGCATCCGGCTGTTCCCGGAGGGCCCCGTCACGATCCGCGCGCGGACGGCCGACATGTTCACGCTGCTCGACCTCCTGCCCCCGACGCACCTGCCGCCGCCCGAGCTCGCGCCGATCCGGCACGTCTGGGACCTCGGCGCGAACATCGGGCTGACGATGGCGCACATCGCGGCGCGCCACCCCGACGCACGGATCGTCGGCGTCGAGATGGACCCGGAGAACGCGGCGCTCGCGCGGCGCAACACCGCGGCGTACGGCGACCGCTGCCGCATCGTGGAGCACGCCGTCTGGCCCGAGGAGGCCGAGGTCGGCTACGTGCGGGGCGACGTGGACGAGGCCGCGTTCCGGGTCGACGGCGACGTCAACGGCCACGACGGGTCGGCGACCACCATCACCCTCAACAAGCTGCTCGAGGATCAGCCGCCCGGCGAGCCGGTCGACTACGTGAAGATGGACATCGAGGGTGCCGAGCAGCGCGTCCTGCGCGAGAACGTCGAGTGGGCCGAGCGCGTCCGGTGCGTGCGGGTGGAGGTCCACCAGCCGTACACCGTCGAGGAGTGCTTCGACGACCTGCGGCGGCTGGGCTTCGAGCCCTCGGGCGAGCCCTCGCTGTGGATCGAGGGGCGCGGCAAGCCCGTCCAGGGGATCCGCCGCGCGTGACGCCCCGGCGGCTGCTGGGCGTGGCGCCGGGGCCGCCGCTCGACCCCGACACGTGGTCGGGCACGAGCCGCCGCTTGTTCGAGGCGCTGGACCGGCGGGGGTTCCGCGTCCACGCCGTCGACGGCTCGAACGGCCGCATCTCGGACCTCGCGGCGAAGGCGACCACCGTGCATCGCGACCGCCGGACGTGGCGCCAGCGCTACGAGCTCAGCGCGCTGGGGCGCGCCGCCGCGAGCCGCAACGCGCGCAGGCACGCGGAGGCCGCCGGCGCAGCGCCCGACGTCCTGCTGCAGATCGGGGCGTGGCACGACCTCGGGCGGTACGGGCGCGCGCGCCTGCGCTGCTCCTACCACGACGGCAACATCGCGGTGCACGCCCGCTCCGGCGACCTGACGCTGGGCCCGTCCGCGCGGATCGTCGCGCGGCGCACGCGCGACGAGCGCCGGATCTACGACCGGCTCGACCTGATCTTCCCGATGAGCGACTGGCTGCGCCGCTCGTTCCTCGACGACTTCGCCCAGCCGCCCGAGAAGGTGGTCACCGTGGGCGCCGGGCCGAACCTCGACGTGCCGGAGACGCCGCCGCGGCGCGACACCGGCCGGCCCGTGCTGCTCTTCGTCGGCAAGGACTTCCCGCGCAAGGGCGGCCCGGAGGTGATCGCCGCGTTCCGCACGGTCCGCGAGCGCCACCCCTCCGCGGAGCTCGTGGTCGTGGGCCCGCCGCGGCCGCCGGAGGGGGCGGGCGACGTGGAGGGGCTGCGCTACGTCGGGCCGGTCGCTGCCGACGCGCCCGAGGGGCGCGCGCGGCTCGACGCGCTGTTCGCCGAGGCGACCGCCTTCGTCATGCCGTCGCGCTACGAGCCGTTCGGGATCGTCTTCCTCGAGGCCATGGCGTGGGGGCTTCCGTGCGTGGCCGCCGATGCGTGCGCGATGCCGGAGATCGTCGAGGACGGCGTGACGGGGTTCGTCGTGCCGCCGCAGTCGCCGGACGTCCTCGCCGACCGGCTCGCCCGCCTGGCCGCCGATCCCGAGCGCGGCCTGCGCATGGGCGCCGCCGGGCTCGGCCGCCAGCGCGAGCGCTTCAACTGGGACGCCGTCGCCGACCGGATCCGCGACGCGGCCTGTGACCGCCTGACCGATCGTTAGCCTGGAGGCCGCTCGTGCGCCACTCTCGTCTCGCCACGACCATCGCCGCGATCGTCGCGATCGTGATCCTCGGCCTCGGTGCCGGCTATCTCGTCACGCGCGAGACCAACTACGAGAGCAACGCCACCCTGCTGCTCGCGCCGACGACGACGGACCCGGACGTCCTGCCCGGGGTGCTCGAGTCCTTCACCCGCTCGGGAACCGCGAACACGTACGTCGAGCTCATCGACTCGGCCGACACGCGACGGCTCGCGGGCTCGCCCGCCGTCGACCTCTCGGTCCGCGCCGTCCCCGACTCCCGCGCGATCCAGGCCAGCGCCTCGGGCGCCGAGGAGGTCGTGCAGCGCGGCCTCGCGGCCGTCATCGAGGCGTCGCGCCGGCGCGAGGACGCGCTGCG
>DASZDF010000650.1:0-2234 GCA_035942275.1 Solirubrobacteraceae bacterium
GGCCGAGGAGGTCGTCGACCTCATCGGCGGCGAGCCCGACGACATCCTGCGCATCTCCGGCAAGACCGGCGACGGCGTGATCGAGGTGCTCGAGGAGCTCGTCAAGCGCGTCCCGCCGCCGTCCGGCGATCCCGATGCACCGGCGCGCGCGCTGATCTTCGACTCCGAGTTCGACCAGTACCGCGGCGTGATCGCCTACATCCGGGTCGTCGACGGCACGTTCACCAAGGGAGAAGCCATCCGGGCGATGGCCGCAGGCACCGAGGCCGACATCGACGACATCGGCTTCTTCACGCCGCTGCAGACGCCGGCCGAGGCGCTGCGGGCCGGCGAGGTCGGGTACCTGATCACCGGCGTCAAGGACGTCACCCGGCTGCGCGTCGGCGAAACGCTCACGACCAAGGTCAAGGGCGCCACCGAGGCGCTGCCCGGCTACCGCGACGGCAAGCCGATGGTCTTCTGCGGCCTGTTCCCGATCGACGGCGAGGACTACCCGGATCTGCGCGACGCGCTCGAGAAGCTCGAGCTCAACGACGCGGCGCTCGTCTGGGAGCCGGAGACGTCCGACGCCCTCGGCTTCGGCTTCCGCATCGGCTTCCTCGGCCTGCTGCACATGGACATCGTGCGCGAGCGGCTCGAGCGCGAGTACGACCTCGAGCTGATGGCGACGCCGCCGTCGGTGTCCTACGAGCTGACGATGAGCGACGGCTCCGAGCTCGAGGTCCACAACCCGTCCGACATGCCCGACCCGGCGAAGATCCAGGAGATCCGCGAGCCGTACGCGCGCGCCTCGATCCTCGCGCGCAAGGAGGACATCGGCGCGATCATGGAGCTCTGCCAGGACCGCCGCGGCGAGCACCAGGGCATGCACTTCCTCAGCGCCGAGCGCGTGCAGCTCAGCTACGACCTGCCGCTCGCCGAGATCATCCTCGACTTCTTCGACCAGCTGAAGTCGCGCACGCGCGGCTACGCGTCGCTCGACTACGAGATCACCGGCATGCGCGCGTCGAACCTCGTCAAGCTCGACATCCTGCTCGCGGCCGAGCCGGTCGACGCCCTGTCGATGGTCGTCCACCGCGACAAGGCGTACGCCGCCGGCCGAACGCTGACCGAGAAGCTGCGCGCGAAGATCCCGCGCCAGCAGTACGACGTGCCGATCCAGGCCGCGATCGGGTCGCACATCATCGCCCGCGAGACGGTCAAGGCGTTCCGCAAGGACGTGACCGCGAAGTGCTACGGCGGCGACATCACCCGCAAGCGCAAGCTGCTCGAGCGCCAGCGCGAGGGCAAGAAGCGGATGAAGCAGGTCGGCCGCATCGAGGTGCCGCAGGAGGCGTTCCTCGCGGTCCTCGAGCTGGGCGACACCGCTGCAAGCTGAAGCCTGGCGCACTGCCGCCGATGAACGGGGGGACATGCCCGACCGGGAGAACCCGCGGCGGTTGGAGGACCTCCGGCAGGAGGCGCTGGACGCTGCCCGCGGGCTGGAGCGCGGCGAGTCGGCGCTCGTCGGCGTGCTGCGCGACCTCGAGCAGGAGCGCAGCCGCGCCGCGCAGGCCTACCGCGCTGTCGTCCGCTCCCTCGCGGCCGCCCTCGAGGCCCGCGACGGCTACACCGGCGAGCACTCCGACGCCGTCCACTCCCTGTCGGTCGCCGTCGCCAAGCGGCTCGGCCTCTACCCCCGCGAGGTCGCCGAGGTCGAGGCCGTCGCGCTGCTGCACGACGTCGGCAAGATCGGCATCCCCGACCAGATCCTCCACAAGCCGGGCCCGCTGACCGCCGAGGAGTGGGTGCTCATGCGCGAGCACCCCGTCATCGGCGAGCGCATCCTGCGCCCGCTGCCCGGCCTGAGCGACGTCGCCACCGCCGTGCGCCACGAGCACGAGCGCTGGGACGGCCGCGGCTACCCGGACGGCATCTCCGGCGAGGACATCCCGCTCGCCTCGCGCATCGTCCTGACCTGCGACGCCTACAACGCGCTCGTCTCCGACCGGCCGTACCGCAAGCGGCTGAGCGACGCGACCGCGGAGGCCGAGCTGCGCCGGTGCGCCGGCACCCAGTTCGACCCGCGCGTCGTGCAGGCGCTGCTCGACTGTCTGCGCGACGGCGTCGACGAGGACTCCGTCAACACCGCGGACGACCTCGCGCGCGCGCTCACCGAGCACGCGCAGATGGGGGAGGAGCAGCGGCTCGAGCGCGAGCTGCACGCGCTGATCTCGATCGCGTCGGCCGTCGCG
>DASZDF010000651.1:0-5476 GCA_035942275.1 Solirubrobacteraceae bacterium
CCGGAGCTCGGTGACCCCGTACACACCGCCGCCCGCGGCGGCGACGAGCGCGACGATCCCGAGCCAGGCGGCGAGCAGCCACCACACGAGGGCGGCTCCCGGCCCGATCTCGTTGAGCGCCGCGAGGAGGCGCTCGGCAGCGCCCCGCATCGCGAGCGCTCCGATCGCCACGCCGAGCGCCGCCGCGGGAGCGGCGATCAGCGCGCCGCGCGCGGCCTGGTCCCGCACGACCGCGCGGCGCGAGAAGCCGACCGCCCTCTGGACCCCGATCGACCGCAGCCTCCGCGCGACCTCGGAGCGCGCCGAGGCGCCGAGCATGATCCCGGCGGTCGCGACCGCGACGAGCGAGAACGCCACGAGCAGCGCGATCACGATCCCCGCCGCCTGCCCGATCAGCACGCGCACGCCGTCGCGCGTCACGAACCGCAGGTCGTCCAGCCCGAACGAGACCGCGCGGGCCTGCGCGAGCGTGACGTCCGCCCGCGACGAATCGGCGAGCCAGGCCAGCGCGACGTCCACCCGCAGGCCCGGGAAGGAGTCGCGCGACACGTACACCCGCGCCGCCCGCGCGAGCGGGAACGCGACGTTGTCCGGCGACAGCCCGATCCCGACCACGCGCAGGTCGCGCCCGCGCCCGATCTCCACCTCGTCGCCGACGGCGAGGCCCCACTCGCGCGCGACGCCCGCCTCGACCACGACCTCCCCGGGCGAGCGCAGGTCGCGCCCGTCGACCACCGCGTAGCCCCGCCGACCCGGCCCGACGAAGTGCACGGCGCCCTTGTCGGTCGAGCCGTCGCCGCCGGACAGGAGGACGTCGTTGAACTCCGTCCGGTACTGCACGGTCTCGACGTTCGGCAGCGCGCCGAGCCGCTCCTCGACCTCCGCGCGCGGGCGCCCCCGGAACCGCACGATGAGGTCCGGCAGGTCCGCGCGCTCCGCCGCCCGCTCGAAGCCGCCGCTCAGCGAGACCGCCGCCGTCAGCGCGGTGCCGCAGACGAGGGACGCCGCGAGGACGATCGCCGCCGCGAGCAGCGTCCGCCCGCGCGTCACGGGACGAGGCGGCCGTCCTCCAGCCGCAGGACGCGATCCGCGATCGCCGACGCCTCCGGCTGGTGGGTGACCATCGCGACGGCCCGGCCCTCGTCGGCGATCTCGCGCAGCAGCGACAGCACGACCGCCCCGCTCGCGGGGTCCAGATTGCCGATCGGCTCGTCGGCGAGCAGCACCGGCGGGTCGTTGACCAGCGCGCGGGCGATCGCGAAGCGCTGCTGCTCGCCGCCGCTGAGCTCGTGGGGGAGGGAGGACGCCACGTCGCCGAGCTCGAGCCGCTCGATCAACTCGCCCGCGCGCCGCACCGCGCCGTTCGCCGCGCCGCGAAGCGGGGCGCCGAGCGACGGGCGCCGGCCGTCGGCGGCGGCGCGCACGCGGGTGGGCAGCAGGACGTTCTCCTCGCCCGTCAGCTCGGGCACGAGGTGGAAGAACTGGAACACGAACCCGACCGCCCGCGCGCGCAGCGCGGTCAGCTCGCGATCGCGCGCGCCGTCGACTCGCGCGCCGGCGATCTCGATCGTCCCGGAGTCGGCCGTGTCGAGCCCCGCGAGCACGTGTAGCAGCGTCGACTTCCCGCTCCCCGAACGCCCGACGATCGCGACGAGCTCGCCCGGCGAGACGTCGAGGTCGACGTCCCGCAGCACCGTCCGCGCGGCGCGGCCGGTGCCGAACGTCTTGGCTACCGCGCGAGCGCGTACGACGGTCATCCCGCGTCCCGAGGGTACCCTCTAGTCCGCCGCGCCCCGGCCGGGCGGCGCCCTCGCATGCTCATCGAGCCCCGCACAGACGCGCTGCGGCGGGGATTGTCCCGCCGCGTCTCACTCCCGGCCGCGATCGTCGCCGGAAGCCTCGCGCTGGCCGCGGTCAGCCTGCTGTTCCCGTCCGCGCCGACCTACGACCCGTGGGCGTGGATCCTCTGGGGCCGCGAGATCGCCGACCTCGACCTCGACACCGTCGACGGCCCGTCGTGGAAGCCGCTCCCCGTCCTCTTCACGACCGTCTTCGCCCTCGCGGGGGACGACGCCGCCCCCGACCTGTGGCTCGTGGTGGCCCGCGCCGGCGCGATCGCCGCGATCCCGCTCGCCTTCCTGCTCGCCCGGCGGCTCGCCGGCCCCGTGGCGGGCGCCGCCGCCGCGGCGGGCATCGCCCTCGCCCCGTGGTGGATCCGCAACGGCGCCCTGGGCAACTCGGAGGGCCTGCTGGTCGCCCTGCTCTTCGCCGCCGTCCTCGCGCACCTCGACCGCCGCCGCGGCTGGGCCTTCGCGCTCGCGCTCGCGGTCGGGCTGCTCCGGCCCGAGGCCTGGCCGTTCGTCGGCCTCTACGCGGCGTGGCTCTTCCTCGACGACCGACAGCGGCTGCCGTGGCTCGCGGGAGGCCTGGCGAGCCTGCCCGTCCTCTGGCTCGGCCCGGAGCTGTGGGGCTCCGGCAACGCGCTGCGCGCGTCCGACCGCGCCCAGCAGCCCAACCCCGACAGCCCGGCCTTCGCCGAGAATCCCGCCCGCGAGGTCGTCGAGAACGCGTTCGACATGATCTCGTGGGCGGCGGTCGCGGGCGTGGTGTTGCTGCTGGCACTGCTCCTCGCACGCCGCGTGCCCAGCGAGACGGCGAAGCCCGCGGCCGGGCTCGCCGTCATCGCGGCGACGTGGACCGGCCTCGTCGCGCTCATGACGAGCAACGGCTTCAGCGGGAACGCGCGCTACCTCATGCCGCCGGCGGCGATGCTCACCGTCCTCGGCGCCGTGGGGATCGTCTGGGCGGCCCGGCTGCTCGCGGGACGAAGAGCGCCGACCGCCGCCGTCACCGTGGTCGCCGCCCTGGCCGCGGCCACCGCGTTCGCCGCGCAGGACGCGCACGAGCTGCCCGACCAGCTCCGCTCGGTCGAGTACCAGGCCGACCTCACCGACGCGCTCGGCCCGCTCATCGAGCGCGCCGGCGGGCCCGCCCACCTCCGCGCCTGCGGCCACCCGTACACGAACGCGTTCCTCGTCCCGCAGGTCGCCTGGCACCTCGGCCTCCACGGCCGCGAGGTCGGGCTCGACCCCGAGACCGAACGGCCCGCCGTCGTCTTCCACGTCAAGCACACCCGCAGCGCCCGCGGGCGCGCGCCGGCGTGGGCGACGAGGGGTCGCACCGAGCTCGCGCGCGAGGGCACGTGGATCGTCACCGCCGACTGCGACCCTGCGACGCGATGAGCTCCGTCGCGGACACGCCGCGCCACACGCTCCGCGACCGCGCCGCCGCCGCCCGCGCCGCCGCGCAGGCCCGCTCGGGGAGCGTCGTCTGGATCGCCGCGGGCGTCGTCGCGTTGACGCTCGTCTCGCTGTTCCTCAGGACGCGCGCCCTCGACGCCGCCTTCTGGATCGACGAGGGCCTCTCGGTGGGGATCGCGTCCTACGGCCTGACCGACATCCCCGGCATCCTCGAGCGCGACGGCTCGCCGCCGCTCTACTACGCGCTCCTCCACGTGTGGATGCAGGTGTTCGGCACCACGGAGACGGCCACGCACGCGCTGTCGGTCGTCTTCGCCGTCCTGTGCGTCCCGGCCGCCTTCTGGGCCGGCCGCAGCCTGTGGGGAAGGCACGCCGGCTGGGCCGCCGCCGGCCTGGCGGCGATCAACCCGTTCCTCACCTACTACTCGCAGGAGACGCGGATGTACTCGCTGGCCGCGCTCCTCGGCCTGCTCGTCGTCGCGTCCTTCCTCCACGTCTTCGTCGCCCGCGACCGCCGCTACCTGCCCCTGTTCGCGGTCTCGCTCGCGGTGATGGTCTACACCCACAACTGGGCGCTGTTCCTGGGCAGCGCCACGGTCGTCGCGCTCGCGTGGCTGTGGCGGACGGAGGACCCGCAGGAGCGCCGCCCGCTGGTGCGCGACGCGCTCATCGGCTACGGCGCGGTCGCGCTCGCCTACCTCCCGTGGGTGCCGACGCTGCTCTTCCAGGCGCGCCACACCGGCGCGCCGTGGGCCGAGCGGCCGGAGCTCGACGCGCTCCTCTCCGCGCTGGGGATCGTGCTCGGCGGGCCCACGACCGCGATCGCGCTGCTCCTCGTCGCCGGCAACGGGGTCGCGAACGTCTTCCGCGACGCGTCGCCGAAGGCCCGCCGCACCTCGGCCCTCCTCATCCTCACCGTCACCGCGATCGCGTTCGCCTGGCTGGCGTCCCAGGTCTCCCCGGCCTTCTCGAACCGCTACTTCGCGTCGTTCCTCGGCCCGATGCTGCTCGTCGTCGCCGTGGGGCTGAGCCACGCCGGCCGGCTCGGGCTCGTGTGCTTCGTGCTCATCACCCTCTACTGGTTCGACGCCCGCACCGGCCCGCTCGAGACCAAGAGCAACGTGCGCTCGGTCGCGTCGAGCATCCAGACGTTCGTCACGACGGGCGACCTCGTGCTCTCCACGCACCCGGAGCAGCTCCCGCTCCTCGCCTACTACCTGCCCGACGGCGTCCGCTACGGCACGTCGCTCGGCCCGGTGAGCGACCCGCGCGTGATGGACTGGCGCGACGCCCTCGACCGCCTGCGCGCGGCGAAGCCGGGGCCGACCGCGAGCGCCGCCGTCGACACGCTGGAGGAGGGGCAGGAGCTCGTCCTCGTCCAGCCGATCCTGCGCACCGCGCAGTGGGGCGCGCCGTGGACGTCGCTCGTGCGCAAGCGCAGCGTGCAGTGGGAGCGTCGCCTCGACGCCGACCCGCGCGTGCGGCGCGAGGCAGTGGTCCCGGTGTTCGGCTACGACCGCCTCCCTCGGGGCGTGAGGGCGATCGTGTACCGCCGCGTTCGCTGAGACCGGCGCGTCACAGGATCGCGCGCCGCACGATGGAACAGATGGTGCGCCGCGACGACCCCCGCAGTGACGAGGAGCTGCTCGCGGCGACCGCGACGGACGCCGAGGCGTTCGCCGCGTTCTACCGCCGCCACCTGCGCCCCGTGCTCGCCTACCTCCTCCACCGCACCGGCCGCCGCGACCTCGCCGCCGACCTCGCCGCGGAGACGTTCGCGGCGGCGCTCCAGTCGCTCCCGCGCTACGAGGCGCGTCCCGGGCAGGCGCGCGGCTGGCTCTTCTCGATCGCCTCCAACAAGCTCGCCGACTCCGCCCGCCGCGGCGCCGTCGCCGACCGCTCGCGGCGCGAGCTCGGCCTCCCCGTCCGCGAGCTGACCGACGAGGACCTCGAGCGGGCGGAGGAGCTGATCGACGCGGAGCGGATGGCGGGCGACCTCGAGGCGCTGCTGGCCGACCTGCCGGCCGAGCAGCGCGAGGCGCTGCTCGCCCGCGTCGTCGAGGAGCGCGACTACCGCGAGATCGCCGCCGAGTGGCGCTGCTCGGAGGCCGTGGTGCGCCAGCGCGTCTCGCGCGGCCTGACCGCGCTGCGCCGGCGCCTGGGGGCGGTCGCGTGAGCCGCTTCTTCGAGGACCTCGAGCGCGACCTGGCCAAGGC
>DASZDF010000652.1:0-2900 GCA_035942275.1 Solirubrobacteraceae bacterium
AACGACAGCGGCCAGGCGATCGCCGGCCCGCTGCTGCACCTCGTCGCGCTCGCGGCGGCGTACCTCGCGCTCGCGCGGGTCGCGATCCGGCGCTTCGCCTAGCCCGCGGAGGGCATCCGGAAGAGCAGCGGCATCCGGACCGCGAGCACGAGGTCGCCCTCGACGCGCAGCCGTCCGTGCATGAAGAGCAGCGGTCCCTCGGCGGCGCCGCCGACGAGGCGCAGGAAGTCGACGGCGCCGATCTCGAGGACGACCTGCGGCTCGGCGGGCGCGCCGCGCTCGACGGTCGCGCGCCCCGACCGGAGCGTCAGCTGCCACGCGTCGTGGCCGCCGTCCTCGCGGTCGCCGACCCGCCACTCGACGACCGCGTCGACGTCCGCGGCCGCCGCCGGGTCGAGGCGGTCGGGCATCTGCGCGAAGACGAGCGGCAGGATCAGCTCGCGGTTGGCGCGCAGGCCCGCGGCGAGCTGCTCGTCGGTGGCGTCGCGCACGATGCGCGCGAACGCCTCCGGGCTCAGCGGGGGGCCGGCGGGATCCACACCTTCCCCTCCATCACGTTGCCGATGCCGTTCCACGCGAGCTGCATGACCCGCAGCGCCTGGAGCTCGGCCGGCTCCTCCGGATGCTCCATCCACCAGCGGCCCATGCCGATCGTCGCCGCGACGAAGCCGTGCGCCATCGGCGCCGCGTGCTGCTCGGCGACGGCGCCCATCCCGTGCGCGCGCAGCGTGTCCTCCATCTGCTCGGTGATGAGGCGGGCCATCCGATCGCTCGCGCGCGCGGCGGGCGCCGCGAACGGGCTGCCGCCGCTGCCGGGCGCGCCGTAGAGGACCGCCCACGCCTCGCGGTGCTCGGCGATCCAGCGGAAGACCGCGAGCACGCCGTGCCACATGCGGTCGCCCGCCTCGGTGTGGTGGGCGGCGGAGGCCTCGAGCTCGGCGACCAGCCGGTCCGCGGCGCGGCTCGCGCACGCCTCGAACAGCCCCTCCTTGGAGCCGAAGTAGGCGTACACCATCGGCTTCGTCACCCCGGCCCCGGCGGCGACCTCGTCGACGGAGACCGAGTGGTAGCCGCGCTTGGCGAAGAGCGGGAGCGCGACGGCGAGCATCTGCTCCTCGCGCTCGGCCCGCGGCACGCGCCGCCGACGCTCCACGACAACCTCCGGCTCCGATTTGACCGCCCTCATGACCGTGGGTAATGTTACTCGCAGTAACCGACGGGAGGCGTTGGGTCATGAGGGGGACGATCGCGGCGGTCGCGCTCGCGCTGCTGCTCGCCGCGCCGGCGCAGGCGGCGCCGCACACGGAGCTCGTGAAGCGCGAGGCGGTCGCGCCCGACACGGAGCGCCAGACGTACCGGTACGGCCCGCTGCTCGCGGGCGCCGGACAGAACCTGATCATGGTCGGCCCGGTCACGATCGAGAAGCCGGCCGGCGACGTCTTCGTCACGCGCGTCGAGCCCGACCTCGTGCTCGAGGACGGCACGGTCCCGCCCGTCGAGAAGGTCCACATGCACCACGCGGTGCTGCTGAACATGTCGCGCTCCGACGCCGGCTCGCCGGACCTGCCGGAGCGCTTCTACGGCTTCGCCGAGGAGAAGACGATCGGGCAGTTCCCGCCCGGCTACGGCTACCGCGTCCGCCCCAGCGACGTGTGGGCGATCAACCACATGCTCCACAACGGGACGCGGGTCAACGAGACCGTCTACGTCCAGTACACGGTCGACGTCGTCGACGCGGCCTCGCCGACCGGGCAGGCGATGACGGAGGCGCACCCGCTGTGGCTCGACGTCCAGAACGGCCGGGCGTACCCGGTGTTCGACGTCAGGCGCGGCGACGGCGGCGACGGGCGCTTCACCTACCCCGACGAGGCGCGCGACCCGTACGCGAACGACAGGCGGCGCGACGTGTGGCGCGTGCCCCGGGACATGACGCTCATGGCGGGCGCGGGGCACCTCCACCCGGGAGGGCTGTGGGTCGACCTCCACGCCGAGCGTGCCGGGAAGCGGGCGCACCTGTACCGGTCGGACGCCGTCTACTTCGACCCGAACGGCCCCGTCTCGTGGGACCTCGCGATGACGTACACGCCCGCGAACTGGCGCGTCGGCCTGCGGGAGGGCGACGTCCTGAGGGTCAGCACCACGTACGACAGCTCGCGCGCGTCGTGGTACGAGTCGATGGGCCTCATGCTCGTCTACTACGCCGACGAGGCCGGGCCGGACCCGTTCGCGTCGCCCCCGCCGACGCAGGGGCAGCCGACGCACGGCCACCTCGCCGCCGCGGGCAACTACGGCGGCGCCGACACCGGCGCGCCCGACCCGACCACGTACCCCGCGACGCAGACCGTCGACAACCGGGTCGGGATCGCGGACTTCCGCTACCTGCCCGGCGACTGGGAGGCGCCGGAGGACCTCCGCGGGCTGCCGGAGGTCGAGCCGGGCGGCTCCCTGCGGTTCGGCAACCTCGACGCGAGCGCGCAGGTCTTCCACACGATCACCGCGTGCCGCGCGCCGTGCAACCGCTCGACGGGCATCAGCTATCCGCTGGCCGACGGCGAGGGCGACTTCGACTCCGGCTCGCTCGGCTACGGGCCCGACGGCTACACGGCCGCCGCGCAGCGTGCGGAGTGGGACACGCCGAAGGACCTCGACCCCGGGACGTACACGTACTTCTGCCGGATCCACCCGTTCATGCGCGGGGCGTTCCGGGTGAAGGGCGAGCGGCGCGCCCGACCGGACGACTCCGGGCGCGCCGCCACGCCGCCTGCGGGTCGCCGGGCGCGCCTGCGCATCCTGAGCCGGCGGCTGCGCGTGCGGCGCGGCGCGGTGCGCCTCGTCGTCCGCTGCCCCGCGGGCGGTCGCTGCGCCGGCGACGTCGCGGTCACCAGCGGCCGCCGCGTGCT
>DASZDF010000653.1:0-8063 GCA_035942275.1 Solirubrobacteraceae bacterium
CGGTGCCAGATCGCGTCGAAGCACTCCGCGCGCGTGTCGCTGCCGCACACCGTGTCGCCGCCGTACACCTCGGACGCCGGCACCGCAGCGGCCTCGCGCAGCGACGTCTCCAGCGCCTTCGCGCACCGCGCCCGGCTTCCGCACAGCGCGCGCTTCGGCCAGCCGCGCACGCGCCGGTCGAGCACCCGCCGCAGGTCCTTGTGCACGAACCCGTACCAGCCGTACTGCCACGCCGAGCCGACGTGGTCGCCGTGGTTGTTCGGGTGGTTGTCGATCTCGTTGACCTTCGCGATCGCGTCGAACAGCTCGGTGCCCAGCCGCGGCTCGAACTGCGCGCGGACCCAGCGCGGCCACCACGCGTCCATGATCCGGATCGCCTCGGCGTGCTCGTACGTGCCGTCGCCGTCGCGGTCGGCGCGGTGCGCGCCGTCCCTGTGCCAGGCGGCGAGCCTGCTCGTGATCTCGGGCGCCCTGGGGCCGAGCACGCGGAGCGCGACCGGCAGGACCGCGTCGCCGCGCAGGTCGACGGTCGCCGCTCCCGCCACCGCCTCGGTCAGCTCGGGCAGGGTGGTCTTCCGGTCGTCCTTGGTGAGCGCCTTCACGCGGCCGGCGAGCAGCTGCTGGCGGGTGACCGGCCCGAAGCTCCAGTTGCCGTCGGCGGCGCCGTAGCCGTGCGCCTGCTTGCCGTTCCAGTCGGCGAACCACGGCTGGTCGAGCGCGCTCGGGTGCCGCTCGGGCGGGGTGCTCGTCTCGGTCAGCGCGCGGTCCGTCGCGATCGGCCACGCGTACTTCGCGGCCATGGGGAGGCTCGGGTCGGTCCGCTTCGCGCGTCGCGGGTTCGCGCCGGCGTTCTGGTAGGCGACGTGCTCGCGGTCGGCGTAGAACCAGTTGAACGTGAACGGGATGAGCGCCGCCGCGCGCTGGAAGTCCTGCGGCGAGCGGATCTGGGCGGGGTCGTTGAAGCGGCTGAACGCGACGCCGGAGTCGGTCTCGTGGCGGTAGGTGCTGCGCAGGCTCGTGAGGAGGACCGGCTTCCCCTTGACGGTCGCGCGGGCGCGCACGAGGCCGAGCTTCGTCCGCTCGGCGGTGAGCGTCTCGGAGCCGGCGGGGGTCGGGTCGGCCGTGTTCGGCTCCCACGCGTTCGTCCGTGTCAGCGTCTCGATCGGCTCGCAGGCCCCGTTCAGGCGGTAGTGCGTGTCGTCGCACAGCGGGACGGCGAACGTGTCGACGAGGTCCTGCCCCGACGTCGTCGCGCTCCACGCGTAGTCGCGCCCGTGGCCGAGCTGGACGTAGAGGTTCACGCCCGGGAAGGCGACGCCGCGCGCCTCGAGCCCCGGTGCCCGGACGCTGTGCTCCATGAGGACCTGCGGCGAGAAGTACGCGGTCTGCGGTCCGAAGACGGCGAGCGGTCGGCCGGACTGCGACTCCGCCGCCGAGACGAGCACCGCGTTCGACATGCCGCGCGGCTTGAGCGCGCCGTGTGCCGAGCGCGTCGTCGCTCCCGGCGCATTCGCCTTCTCGGCCAGCTCGGTCGGCTTCACGCTCCCCGGGTCCGGCAGCGCGACGCCCCGCGCCCGCTTCGGCCGCAGCGCGTACGGGAACCGCTTCCCGCGCACCGTCGTCACCGCCTCGGGGTCGTCGACGGAGCGGAACGCGCGCCAGACGGCGGTGCCCCGCCTGCGGCCGAACCGCTTTCGCGCGAGCTGGAGCGCGGTCGCCGTGTCGATCTCCTTCCCCCCGCCCACGCCGAAGATCGCGCCGATGACGGCGGCGGTCGCGACGACGTCCTCGGCCTTCCAGTCGTCGGGTCCCTCCGGCCTGCCGATCGCCGCGTACTCGCCCGGCATCTTCAGCGGGTTCATCCGGGCCTCGGCGATGTAGGCGTTGATGCCGCGCAGGTAGTGGCGCAGGTCCTCGCGCGCCTTGTCGGCCTCGGCCTCGAAGCCCGGCGGCCGCGCCTCGGTCTGGCGCCTCAGGTCCTCCTCCGTGTACGGCGCGACGCTCCACATGAGCGCGTCGAACGCGCGGTTGGCGGGCGCGCCGCCGGCGAAGCTGGAGAGCTGAGCGCGGCCGAGGTGGCGGAAGACGTCCATGAAGAAGAGGCGGTCCTCGGCGGTCGCGTAGCCGATCGCGTACATCGCCGCCTCGCGCGTGTCGGCGACGATGTGCGGGACGCCGTACTCGTCCCTGCGGGTCCTGGTCCCGATCGGCGCGGCCTTGAAGTGCTGCTCGAGCGTCTGCTGCGTGAACGGCCGCGGCGCCCGGTTGAGGCCCGCGTACATCTGGAGCTGGTCGTCGTTGTGCGCGGGGCGCGCACCGGTCGCGAGGAAGGCGGCGAGCTCCGGTCCGTTCGCCCTGCCGTTCGCGCCGGGCGGGAGGACGTTCCTGACGCCCTCGGCGGCGTGCGCGGCGGGCGCCGCGGCGAGCGCGCAGAGGAATGTCGCGATGAGCCTCCTCCCCACCGGCGCGATCCTACGCTTCGAGGGTGCAGCAGATGCCCACCATCGCCTATCCGCCGGAGCTGCCGGTCAGCGCGCGGCGGGAGGACCTGCTCGCGGCGATCAGCGCGAATCAGGTCGTCGTGGTCGCGGGCGAGACGGGATCGGGCAAGACGACCCAGCTGCCGAAGCTGTGCCTCGAGCTGGGCCGGACGGCGATCGCGCACACGCAGCCGCGGCGGATCGCGGCGCGGACGGTGGCCGAGCGGATCGCCGAGGAGCTGCAGGTGCCGCTGGGCGCCGCGGTCGGCTACGCGGTGCGGTTCGACGACCGGTCCCGCCGCGAGTCGCTGATCCGGGTCGTCACCGACGGGCTGCTGCTCAACGAGATCAACCGCGACCGGCTGCTGCGGCGCTACGACACGATCATCGTCGACGAGGCGCACGAGCGGTCGCTGAACATCGACTTCCTGCTCGGGTGGCTCGTGTCGATCCTCCCCCGGCGCCCCGATCTCAAGGTCGTCATCACGTCGGCGACGATCGACCCGGGGCGCTTCGCCGCGCACTTCGGGGAAGACGCGCCGGTCGTCGAGGTCAGCGGGCGGACGTACCCGGTGGAGGTCCGGTACGCGCCCGTGGCCGACGACGCCGACCCGCTCGACGCGGTCGCCGACGCCGTCGAGTCGCTGTCCCCGCTCGACGGCGACGTGTTGGTGTTCCTCTCCGGCGAGCGGGAGATCCGCGACGCGGCGGACCTGCTCGCGGGTCGCTTCGACGACCTCGAGATCCTCCCCCTCTACGCCCGGCTCGCGGCGGTCGAGCAGCAGCGGGTGTTCCGGACCGGCTCGCGGCGGCGGGTCGTGCTGGCGACGAACGTCGCGGAGACGTCGTTGACCGTGCCCGGCATCCGGTACGTCGTCGACACCGGGACCGCCCGGATCAGCCGCTACAGCGCGCGGCTGAAGGTGCAGCGGCTGCCGATCGAGCCTGTGTCGCAGGCGTCGGCTTCGCAGCGCGCGGGGCGGTGCGGGCGGCTCGGGCCCGGCGTGTGCATCCGGCTGTACTCGGAGGAGGACTTCCTCGCGCGCCCCGAGTTCACCGATCCCGAGATCCTGCGGACGTCTTTGGCCGCCGTGATTCTGCAGATGGCTTCGGCGCGGCTCGGGGAGATCGAGTCGTTCCCGTTCCTCGATCCGCCGGACCGGCGGCAGGTGCGCGACGGGGTGAACCTGCTGGTGGAGCTCGGGGCTTTGACGTCCGAGCGCCGGTTGACCAAGATCGGCCGTCGCCTCGCTTCGCTGCCGGTCGATCCGCGGATGGGGCGGATGGTGCTGGAGGCCGACAAGCTCGGGTGCGCGGACGAGGTCATCGTCATCGCGGCCGCGCTGTCGATCCAGGACCCGCGCGAGCGGCCCGCCGACCACCAGGCCGCCGCCGACCAGTCGCACACGCGGTTCGCGGACGAGCGGTCGGACTTCCTCGCGTTCTGGAACCTGTGGACGTACCTGCGGGCGCAGCAGAAGGCGCTCTCCGGCAACCAGTTCCGCAAGCGCTGTCGCGCGGAGTACCTCCATTACCTGCGCGTGCGCGAGTGGCAGGACCTGGCGGGGCAGCTGCGCTCGGCGGCGCGGGCGGCCGGGGTCCACGTCAACCGGGAGGCCGCCGAGCCCGACGAGATCCACCGGGCGCTGTTGGCCGGGCTGCTGTCGCACGTGGGGATGCGCGACCGGCGCGACTACGTCGGCGCGCGCGACGCGCGGTTCGGGCTGTGGCCTGGGTCGTCCGTGAAGCCGGCGCCGTGGATCATGGTCGCCGAGCTGGTCGAGACGTCGCGGCTGTGGGGGCGGGTGGCCGCTCGGATCGATCCGCGGTGGATCGAGCCGCTCGCGGGGCATCTCGTGCGTCGCTCGTACTCGGAGCCGCGGTGGGATCGCGGGCGGGCGTCCGTCGTCGCGTCGGAGCGGGTGACGTTGTACGGGCTGCCGATCGTCTCGAACCGGACCGTGGGCTACGGCCGCATCGACCCTTTGGCTGCCCGCGAGCTCTTCATCCGCCGGGCGCTCGTCGAGGGCGACTGGGACACCAAGCACGCGTTCGTCGCGCGCAACGCGGCCGTGCGCCGCTCGGTCGAGGAGCTCGAGGAGCGGACGCGCCGGCGGGACATCCTCGTCGACGATTCCGTGCTCTTCGACTTCTTCGCCTCGCGCATCCCTTCGGATGTCGTGTCGGGCGCACACTTCGACCGCTGGTTCCGGGAGCAGCCGCAGGACCTCCTCGACTTCACGCCCGAGCTGCTGACGCGGGGCGACGCCTCGCTCGAGGGACGGCCGGACTCGTGGAAGCAGGGCGACCTCGTGATGAAGCTGTCGTATCGGTTCGAGCCCGGGAGCGAGAGCGACGGGGTGACGGTGCACGTGCCTCTGAGGGCGCTCGCCTCCGTGCGAGACGAGGGGTTCGACTGGCTCGTCCCCGCGTTCCGGCTCGATCTCGTGACGGCGCTCATCCGCTCGCTGCCGAAGGAGCTGCGAAGGCAGCTCGTGCCGGCGCCGTCGGTCGCGGCGGCGGTGCTTCCTCTCCTCCGTCCCCGCCGCGGTCGGTTCGTGGACGCCGTCGCTTCGGCGTTGTCGTCGATCCGCCCGGTCCGAGTTCCGCCGGACGCGTTCGACGTGTCCAAGCTGCCGCCGCACCTGCGGATGCGCTTCCGCGTCGAGGACTCGCGGGGAGCAGTGATGGGAGAGGCCGACTCGCTCGCCGAGCTGCGCGTCCGCCTCGGCCCGCGGCTCCGAGCCGAGCTCGCCTCCGCGGCCCGTGGCTTCGAACGAACCGGTTTGACCTCCTGGGACGGCATCGACGCGCTCCCGCGCGCCGTCGCGTTGCCCGGCACCGGCAAGGCCGTCCGCGCCTACCCCGCGCTCGTCGACGAGGGGTCGACCGTCGGGGTGCGCGTTTTGGAGACCGTCGAGGCGCAGCGCGCGGCGATGCGGCTCGGGACCCGGCGCCTGCTGCTCCTGACCGTGGGGGTCCCTTCCCCCCGCCCGCCGCTGCAGTTCGCGACGGCGCCGCACGGATCCGCAGCCGCCGTCGTCGAGGATTGCGTGGCAGCGGCCGTCGACGCGCTGGTCGAGGAAGCCGGAGGCCCCGCTTTCGACTCCGATGCCTTCGCCGCTCTGCGCACCCACGTCGCGTCGGAGCTCCACGACCGCACCGACCAGGTGGTCGCCCAGGTCGTCCGGATCCTCGACGCCGAGCGAGAGGTCCGCCGGCGGCTCGAGACCCTCACCGCTCCGGCGCTCCGCCCGGTCGTGGACGACGTGGCGGAGCAGCTCCGCCGGCTGTTGCCGCCGGGCTTCGTCGCAACGACGGGCGTCGCCCGCCTCGCCGACCTCGAGAGGTTCCTCCACGCCGCGGCCCGCCGCCTCGACCGAGCCCCGTCCGCACTCGCCGCCGACCTCGACCGGATGAGGACGATCCACGAGCTCGAATCGGCCGCCAGGGATCGACCGGACCTCTTCTGGGACCTCCAGGAGCTGCGCGTCGCCCAGTTCGCGGAGGGGCTGGCCCGGCGCGGCGTCGTGGCGGTGAAGAAGCTGCGGCGTCAGCTCGAGCCGACGCGCTGACCCGCAACCAGCTCGTGAAGCTCGTCGACGACGCCGGCGAGCTCCTGGTGACCCTCGGGCCCGCCGACCCGCGCGCGGAGAGCTTCCACCAGAACGAGAAGAGCCTCGGTCTCGGGAACATCCTCGCTCGGCAGCGGCGCCTGGGCGATGAGGTCAGCGCACCCGTTCTCGGCAAGGACCGTCTGAAGACGAAGCCGCAGCCCCCGTGCTCCCCGCTCGCTGATCACTCAGAGAGCGTAGCGCAGCCCAGCCCATAACCGCCACGCTCCTACGAATCGAGCCGCCGTCGTGGCTAAACTGCCCGATCCCCGCCGGAGTAGCTCAGTCGGTTAGAGCAGCGGAATCATAATCCGCGTGTCGGGGGTTCGAGTCCCTCCTCCGGCACTTCGAAAGGCCCGTAAACACGGGCCTTCTCCTTTCTCGGGACTCTGCTTGTGCCGGAACTGTGTGCCAACCGTGTGCCATGAGGCGTATGATCTCGGGCGATGACCGCTCCTCGACCCTCCGGCCACGTCTACCGCCACGAGGGTCGGCGCGGGCCGGTTTGGCGCGCGCTCTACCGGCTGCCGGACGGCCGCCGCGTCCATCGAACTTTGGGCCCGGCGTGGACCGGGCGGGGTCGGCCACCCGCCGGCTACTTCACGAAGCGGCTTGCCGAGGACTGGCTCCGCGAGATCCTCGACCAGGCGCGCCGCGGCACGCTGCCGGGGATGGTCCGCAGCGGCGTGACATTCGCCGAGGCGTGCGAGGACTACCTCGCGCACAAGGAGGCCGACCGCCGGCTGAAACCCACCACGCTGCGGGACTATCGCAGCACCGTGAGGTTCCATCTGTTGCCGGCGTTCGGCGCGCTGCCAATCGAGGACATCACGACCGACATGGTCGAGAGCTGGAAGCTCACGCTGCTGATGAGCAACGCGACCAAGATCAAGATCCTGACGATCCTCTACGGAGTGATGGAGCGTGCGCGCAAGCGCCATCGCCTGCCGACCAATCCCGTGCGCGAGGTCGAGAAGCCGCGGCGCGAAGGCGGTCAGGGCGACGAGCTGCAGTTCTACTCGCCCGAGGAGGTGCACGCGCTCGTGCGCGCGGCCGAGACGGAGCAGGACGCGGCGCTCTTCCTGACCGCGGCGTTCACCGGCCTCCGCCGCGGCGAGCTCGTCGCACTGCGCTGGCGCGACGTCGACTTCCCGAACTCGGTGATCCGCGTCTCCGGCAGCTACAGCGAAGGCCACCTGACGCGACCGAAGAGCAACAAAGTCCGCTCGGTCCCGATGGTGCCCGAGGTCGCGACCGAACTGGCGAAGCTCGGCCAGCGGGATCGATGGACGGGCGACGACGACCTCGTGTTCCCTGGCACGACCGGCGCCTACCTCGACGCCTCCGCGCTCTACCGCCGCTTTATGGCCGCGGCGCGTCGTGCAGAGCTGCGCCGGCTGCGTTTCCATGACCTGCGCCACACGTTCGGCACGACGATGGCGGCCAACCCGCGCATCGACACGCGCCGACTGCAGGAGTGGATGGGCCACGCCGACATCTCGACGACGCTGCGGTACTCGCACTACATCCCGCGTCACGACGATGCCGCGCTCGTCGCCGACGCCTTCGCGGTCAGCGCCGTGGCGGGACGTTCTGCCGCGCGATCCACTCCCTGAGGAGCTCCGGATCGAAGAGCGTCCGCCGGCCGACCTTGAGGAACGGGATCCGCCGACCGCGCGCCAGCTCGTAGACGGGCGAGCGAGGCACGCGCAGGATCTCCGAGACCTCGGCCGCGGTGAGTAGACGGTTCGCGATCGTCGGTGTCGCGTCGGCGGTCATGCTCTCCAAGTCGCGCGACGGGGCCGACTACCCCCCTCCAACTTCACGGACCCAGATCGAAGTCGATGTCGACGCTCGGGGCCGCGATGTCGAGCTCGGGCCCGTCGCGCGCCGCGTCCAGTGCAGCGCGAGACCACTCGTCGCGGTCGTGCAAGCCGACTGACGGCTCCGCATGGAGCCGCGCGACGCT
>DASZDF010000654.1:0-7201 GCA_035942275.1 Solirubrobacteraceae bacterium
AGGCCGGGTGGTCCGGGCTCCTCGTGTCCGACGAGAACGGCGGCGCCGGGCTCAGCGCGTTCGACGCGATGCTCGTGATGCAGGAGGCGGGGCGGCGGCTCTCGGGCGTGGAGCTGCTCGGGCACCTGCCCGCCTCGCTGCTGCTCGACCTCGGCGGCTACGACGGGATCGGCGACGTCGCGTCGGGCGAGCGCCGGGCGGCCTTCGTCGGCGCGATGCCCCCGGGCGACCTCGACTCCTCGTGGACGGTCGACACGGTCGCCGGGATGACGCGAGCGCCGGCGCCTTCGTTCGATGGGTCGACGCTGAGCGGCGAGGTGGCGTGGGTCGTCGACGCGCCGGGTGCGGACGTCCTCGTCGTCGCCGCGGTGCAGGACGGCGCGCCGGTGGCGGTCGTCGTCGAGGCCGGCGCGGTCTCGGTCGAGGAGGCGTTCCGCTACGACCCGACGCGGCGGCTGGGCCACGTGCGGTTCGAGGGGTCTTCGGCCGTCGCACTACCGGTCGACCCCACCGAGGTCGAGCGAGCCTGGTACCTGGCGCAGGCGCTGCTGGCCGCGGAGTCGGTCGGGGCGGTCGAGGCGTGCCTCGAGATGGCCGTCGCGTACGCGAAGGAGCGCTTCACGTTCGGCCGCGCCATCGGCTCCTACCAGGCGATCAAGCACGGCCTCGTCGAGGTCATGCGGCGGGGCGAGAACGCGAAGTCGCTCCTCTACTACGCCGGCTGGGCGCACACGTCCGGGCCGCAGGAGTTCGCGATCGCGACCTCGGCCGCCCGGTCGGCCGCGGGTGAGGCGCGCGACTACGCGGCGCGCGAGAACATCGCCGTGCACGGCGGCATCGGGGCGACGTGGGAGCACGACGCGCCGCTGTTCTTCCGCCGCGCCCAGCTGTCGCGGCGGCTGCTCGGCGGCGCCGGGGCGGCCACCGACCGCGTGGCGGGCGAGCTGCTGGCCGGCTCGGCGCCCGGCGCGGTCGCGCCCGAGCGCGAGGCGGCGACCGCCGCCACCTCCGTCGAGGCCTGAGCCCCTGACGCTTCCGGCGCCCCGCGTCCGCGCGGGGCGCCGCTAGCCTCTCGCGCGCCCGTGACCTTCCTGATCACGCTCGTGCTGTCCCTGCTCGGGATCGGCCTCGCCGCCGCGGTCCTGCGCGCGACGCTGGCCGACGGACGCACCCCGTCGTGGAACCGCGTCGTCGTGGTCGCCGCGGTCGCGCTCGTGGCGGCGACCGGCCTGCCGAACGCGGGGGCGACGCTGGGCACGGTCCAGGACCGGATCGACCGGTGGGGCCCGGTACCGCCCGAGGAGACGCGCGGACAGGCCCTGGGCGGCGGCGGCGGCGTCGACCCGGCGTTCATCGACTTCGCCAAGCCACACCTGCTGCGCGGCGACACCTTCTTCGTGTCGCGCAACGCGGGCGCCGAGACGCAGATGTGGCTCAACTACCGCTTCGCCCCGAACCTCGCGGAGGACAGGCTCGAGGACGCGGACTGGCTCGTGTACTGGCGCGAGCCCGATCCGTTCAAGACGCACCGCGTCTCGCTCGACGATGTCGTCACCCACCTGAAGTGGGGCCCGGACGTGGGGCTCATAAGGATCCGGCGTGAGGGCTGAGCTCGGGATCGTCGTGCTGGCGCTCGGCCTCTGGCTCGCGGGCGCCGCGATCCTCCTCGGCGCTGGCGTGATGCAGCTTTCGCGGCGCTCGGTGCTCGTGTGGTCCGGCGCCTCGTACCTGGTCGGCGTCGCGGCGGTCGGGCTCGTGCTGACGCTGGCGACGATCGCCGGCGTGCGCGGGTCGACGCCGCTGACGGCGCTGGCGATCGGGCTGGTCGCGCTGGCGGGCGCGGCCTGTGCGCGCCTCGTGCGCGTGCCGGCGCTCCCGCCGCGGGAGCTGCCGCGCGACCGCGGGTTCCGGATCTTCGCCGCCGTCGTCTTCGGCCTGTTCCTCGTCGGTGGAACCGGTGTCGCGCTGGTCATGCCGATCGCGTACCACGACGCGTGGGCCATCTGGGACACGAAGTCGCTCCTCCTCTACGACCACGGCACGATCCCGGCGGAGTTCACGCGCGGTGCGTACGCGTTCTCGCACCCCGACTACCCGATCCTCTGGCCGGTGCTGGAGGCCGCGCACTACCGCGTGATGGGCGGGCCGGAGCCGAAGCTCGTCACGCTGCCGCACTGGCTGCTCTACGTCGGGTTCGCGGGGACGGTGGCGGCCGTCGGCGCGCGGCTGACGCGGCCCGCGCTCTGGGTGCCGATCGCGCTCGGGACGCTGCTGACGTACTCGATCTTCGACCAGCTCTTCTGGCACTACGCGGACGTCCCCACGGCGGCGCTGCTGGGCGGCGGGGCGCTCTTCGGCGGGCTGTGGGTCGCGGGTCACGGGACGCGGTGGCTCGTGCCGTGCGCGGTGCTGCTCGCCGCGGCGGCCAACGGGAAGAACGAGGGGCTCACGGCGGCGGGCGCCGTCGTCGCGGCGCTCTTCGTCGCGGCGCTGCTCGCGGGGCCGGGGCTGCGGCGGCGCGCGGTGCTGAGCGCGGTCGGGCTCGCGGTGTTCGTCGGGGCGGCCGTGCTGCCGTGGCGGCTGTGGCTGTCGGCGAACGACGTCGAGGGCGACATCAAGGCCTCGCGGGCGCTCGACCCGGGCGCGCTCTCCGACGCCTCCGGGCGCGTGGAGCCGACGGCGACGCGGCTGTGGGACACGATCACCAACCCGCGGCAGTGGGGCTACATCGTGTTCGCCGCGCTGGTGCTGATCGGCGTCGCGCTCGCGCGGCGGGCGACGCGGCGGCTCGGCGCGTACTACGGGGTCACTGGCGGGCTCGTGTTCTTCTTCCTGCTGCTCGCCTACTGGGTCGCCGAGACCGACCTCAACTGGCACCTGAACACCTCCGCCGACCGGGTCGTCCACCTCGTCGGGTTCGCGGCGATCGCGGCGACGCTGCACCTCGCCGCCGCGCTGTACGAGGAGCGCGCCGACGAGGAGGTCGCGGACCCGTGACCGACGCCCCCGACTTGACGATCCTCATGCCGGTCTACAACGAGGAGGAGCGGGTCCGCGAGGCGATCGAGCACGCGCTCGGGACCGAGTACCCGTTCTCGTTCGAGCTGCTGATCGTCGACGACGGGTCGACCGACGGCACGCCGGCGATCTACGCGGAGTACGCGTCGCGGCCCGAGGTGCGGGCGCTGCGCCTCGACCCGAACCGCGGGAAGGGCGCGGCGCTGCAGGCAGGGGTCCAGGAGGCGCGCGGTCGCTACACGGCGATCCTCGACGCGGACCTCGAGTACCAGGCCGCCGACCTCGTCCCCCTCCTCGAGCCGCTGCTGGAGGGCAAGGCGAACGCGGCGTTCGGCGTCCGCGGCTTCCGGGGCCACACGAGCCATTCGTACCTCTACGTCCTCGGCAACCGGTTCGTGACCATCGTCGCCAACGTGCTGTTCAACGTCTACCTCGAGGACCTGATGACCGGCCACAAGGTCATCCGGAGCGACATCTTCAAGTCGCTGCCCCTGCGCGAGCCCGGCTTCGCGATCGAGCCCGAGATCGCGGCGCGGCTGCTCCAGCGGGGAGAGCGGATCTACGAGCTGCCGGTCGAGTACGTCGCCCGAGGCCACGACGAGGGAAAGAAGCTCACCTCGATCGACGGCCTGCGAGTCCTCCGGACCCTGATCCGCTGCCGCCTCGGCCGCTGACGTCCCGTCCGCTTTGCGCGAGAGAATCTGCGCATCGCAGACCTCAAGCGCAAAGGCGATCTGGCGGAGCTGATGGTCGCGGCGGACCTCCGCCGCCGCGGCAACCGCATCCTCTTCCCGTACGGCGAGGACTGCGACTACGACCTCGTCGCCGAACGACCGGACGGGCGCTTCGAGCGCGTACAGGTGAAGTACGCGGAGTCCGACGGAGCGGTCGTAGCCGTCCGCTGCCGGTCGCACTCGCTGACGAACGGACGGGTGCGCGCCGTGAAGCGCTACACGAGCGCGAGCGTCGACTGGATCGCCGTCTACGACGCGACGTCCGAGCGGTGCTTCTACGTGCCGGCGGCCGAGCTCGGCGAGGGCCGCGCGCTCCTTCACCTCCGCCTCACGCCTGCCCGCAACGGCCAGCACGCCGCTGTGCGGCTCGCGGCGGACTATCTACAGTTCTGAGTCTCCGGGGGCGTGGTGCTAACGGGAACACGCGGCGTTTGCAACGCCGAGTTGGGGGTTCGATTCCCCCCGCCTCCATACGGCTTCCGCGTCGAGGCCGTGTCGCCCTGGGCCGGACGCGTGACGCCGGACGCTTGCCTCAGGTGGAGCGGGAGTTTGGTCGAGGGGTCCGGGCCGTTGAACCGACGCGCGGATCCAGCCCAAGCCCGCACCGCGGTACCCGCGACGCGAGTCACCTCAACGAAGACGAGGTAGGACGGATCGACCTGCGTCGCGATACGCCTTGAGGCAGGGGGGAGGATCCAGGCTGATTTCGGCGAGAAGCTCCGCCGTCGCCAGGTGTCTTGGGACAGTCGCCGATGCATACTCGATTGGCAGGCCGTGCGTGTACTGCGTGCCCTTGCTGAGGTTGCACGGGCGGCAGAGCCAACTCAGATTGAGCAAGACGCTGTTCGACCGCGCGAGCGGCAGCACGTGGTCGACTTGACCTCCTGCCAGATCGGCGCGCCCATAGCATCGCGTGCCACCGGGTGGCGCTTGACAGACGCCGTCGTATATCCGATGGATCAGCTTGCGTTGAGCCCGGTATAGCGCGTCGTTCGGGCGGCGGAGAGGAGCGAACGTCGGCGGGTCGTACCAGACACGAATCACGCCGTTGAGTGCGTTGGCCGGGATCAGCGCCAAACGTTCGCGAACCAGGTCCAGCGCAGCGCCGCCCTCGATCCGCGGGTCGGGCGTGTGCACGTACTTTTCCTCCCAGAACCCGGAAAGAGAGTAGAACAGGCCGCTGGCGAAGTAGGCGAAGTTCAACTCCCGTAGGACGTCCGAATTCGCGGCGTCGCTGTCCACGAAGACGACGTACAAGACCGCGCCATCGCGGATGTGTAAGTGGCAGAACGTCTGGAACACTCTCTGCCAATGGGCTCGCTCGAAGATGTTCGCGATCTCCCCGGGCGGACGCGCGAGCAATAGCCGATGAACGCGATGAGGCCGGTCGTGGACACTCCAACGGTACGTGTAGCCCGAGAGATTGCTTGCACGATCCATCGCCCAAAGCCACGCCAGCTCGGGGGCACGTGGCATGAGAAACAGCGAGCTGACGCCGAAATAGAAGTCGTCGAGGCGTTGGAACCGGTGCCAGAGTTCCTGCCCGAGCGTCAAGTGGGCCGCTAGACGTTGCCTGTCGGCCTCAGTCGACAAGGGTCACCCACGGGCGTGCCGGAGGCGCCGCGAGCAAGGGCAGCGACCGCGCGGGCGGGCCCCTTCCGAACGATTCGGTCACGGAACGTCGTAGGAAGCGGTCAGACATTGGTGATCAGCGCAGGCTATCCAGACTGGCGACGTTCCTTGCGGCAGCTCATCAGGGCTTGGCCCGCCTCGAGCCGTCGGGCTCGACGTTGGCTTATTCCTGTGGGGACCAGTCGCCGTCTGGGACGATCCGCGGGTGGCGGAGCAGGTCCAAGCGGTGGGCGACGTCCTGGCGACGATCGAGCGGCGCGACTGGGAGCGGCTCGAAAGGCTTCTGCATCCCGACGTCCACTGGACGACGGCGGCGGACGAGGATCTTCGGGGGCCGGATGAGGTGATCGCGCGGCTGGCGAACGACCCTCCGTCGGCGCCGCCCGCGTATCACGAGGTGCGCGACAGGCGGATCCTTCGTTGGATCGACACGCCCGGGTAGCCCGGAGCCGCGCGGGCTTCAGCGGCGGCCGAAGGCTCGGTCGTGGTATTCGCGGCGGGCTTCGAGGTCGGTGTCTCCCGCTATCCGGGTCACGCCTATCGCTCGCATGAGCGCCTCGCGGGCGCGGCGGGGGAGGAGGGCGGCGAGCTTGGCCGTCGCCGCCTGGGAGCCGGGGACCCAGACCTCGAAGCGGCGGCGGCGCAGGGCGATGAGGACGGCCTCGGCGACGTCGTCGGCCGTGACGACCGGGAGGGCTCGGGGGCGGGCCTGGCCGTCGAGCATCGCGGTGTCGACCTGCGCGGGCTGGACGACCGTGAAGTCGACGCCGCTTCCGCGGTACTCGAGGCGCAGCGACTCGGTCAGGCCGACGACGCCGTGCTTCGTCGCGCTGTACGTCGCGCTTCCGGGCAGCGGGACGCGGCCGACCCCCGACGCGATGTTCACCAGGTGGCCGCGGCCTCGCGGGAGCATCCGCGCGAGCGCGAGCTTGGAGCCGAGGATCGTGCCGTAGAGGTTCACCGAGAGCTCGCGGCGCGTGACCTCGTCGGGCTCGTCGTGGAACGGGCCGATCCAGTCGATGCCGGCGTTGTTGACCATCACGCCGAGCGGGCCGTGGGCCTGCTCCGCGGTGTCGAGGAACGTCGCGAAGGCGTCCGCGTCGGTGACGTCGAGCGCGAGGCCGATCGCTCCCCCGCCGGCCCCGCGGGCGACGGTGTCGGCCGCATCCGCGTCGATGTCGCCGACCGCGACCCGCGCCCCCGCGCGCACGAGGTGCTCCGCGATCGCGCGCCCGATCCCGTGCCCGCCGCCGGTCACCGCGGCCGGCACGCCCGCGAGCGAGACCTCAGCGCGTGCCATGCGCGGACTCTCGCACGTGCTCGTCGAGCCAGGCGTTCAGCGGCGCGCACGCCGCCCAGGTCGAGCGCGCGTGCTCCAGCGCGGCGGCGCGGGAGATCCCGCGGGCGCGCGGCTCGAGCCGCCGCCCCGCGACGAGCGACTTGTGGCGCAGCAGACGGACCCGCGGGTGGTCGCGCGGGTAGCCGCGCGGCGCCGTCTTGAGCGCCTCGCCGTAGGTCTCGACCCGGGCGGCGTGGAGCCGGTCCACGATCCGGGCGAGCGCCGAGCCGGACGGCTCGGAGACGACCGCGTCGCGGAACCGCGCGAGCTGGTCAGGGGCGAGCATGTAGTAGCCGGTCCCGCAGAACAGCCCGCCCGAGGAGAGCTGCGCGTAGAGCGCGGCACGCGACGACGGGCGGTCGGCGATCACGCCGTACGTCGTCGTCTTGTACGGCGACTTGTCGCGCGAGAACCGCACGTCGCGGTGCTGGCGGAACATCTTCACGTGCCCGCCGTGCTCGTCGGCGAGGTCCTCCAG
>DASZDF010000655.1:0-1588 GCA_035942275.1 Solirubrobacteraceae bacterium
GCCCGGCGGCGCTGCATCGCCGCGCACCTCCGCGCCTGCCGCGCGTGCCGCCGCGCCGCGCTCTCGACTTCCTCCTGACAACGGGCCGCGCCCAACGTCGAAGGAACTGCGGTGGGCGCGTGGGAGCGCCGGGCCGGAACGCCTTGGGGGCGACGATGCGCATGGGCATGGGTTGGGCCGGCTGGACCGCTGCGTTCGCAGTGACGTTGTCGCTCGCAGGGACGACGATCGTCTTCGCGGACAAAGGCAAGCCCGCGAAGGCGGACAGCGTCCAGAAGGACACCGGCACCGCCGACGTGAGCGACCCCGACTTCGCCGAGGGCATGCGCGCGGCGCGTGAGCGCGCGGAGCGGCTCGCCGGCCCCCGCAGCCGGAGCCGCCGCGAGGCGTCGCGCACCCGGCACCGCGGGCTCGACAGCCGCGAGGCCGTGGCCCTCGCCCGGGCGACCTTCGACCTGGAGCTCGACAACCGGATTCCCGACGGGACGCACCCCGCGCCGAACATGAAGGTCGTCAAGCGCCTGCCCGGCGAGCGCGCGATCGTCGAGGACACCGAGCGCGGAGAGCGCGTGATGCTCCATTCCACGCTCCCCCTCGAGGTGCCCGAGGCCGGCGGCGGGACCGAGCCGCTCGACCTGTCGCTCGAACGCAGCGGCGGCGCGCTCGTCACCGCGGCGAGCGGCGTCCCGCTGAGCATCGACGACGGCGACACGCTGGACGTCAAGTTCCCCGACGCCGGCTTCGCGATCCAGCTCGCGGACAGCCGCCGGTCGGCGGCCGAGCTGCGCGACGGCCGCGTCTTCTTCGCCAACGTCCACCGCGACGCCGACGCCGTCGTGGTGCCGAAGCCGTTCGGCGCCGAGATCTTCATCCAGGTCCGCTCGCCGGAGAGCCCGGAGAGCTACCGCTTCGACGTCGACCTGCCGCCCGGGGTCGGCCTCCGACGGGCGACGACCGACGATCCGATCCCGAACGACCCGCCGCGCGCGCTGGAGATCCACCGCGGCAAGGAGAAGCTCGGCTTCATCTATCCGCCGGTCGCCTACGACGCCGACCGCCAGCCGATCGAGTCGACGATGAAGGCCGAGGGCGACGAGATCGTCATCGCCGTCCCGCACCGCGAGAACGAGGATCTTCGGTACCCGCTGCTCGTCGACCCGGAGGTCATCCAGTGGGGACGCGGCGCGGGCAACTACGGCGACTGGCCGAACTGGAACTGGTTCCAGGTCCTGTACGGCGGCGACTCGGCCTTCTACCCGAACGGCCGGTACTTCGGGTCGGCGAGGAACAACCCGGCCTACTACTACGGGCTCTACCACTCGCTGCCGACCCACTCCTCCTTCTACAACGGCGCCTACGCGGAGTGGTACTTCCGTGCGCCGGCGAACACGTACGTGTACCGCGCGATCTTCGGCGACCAGGGTCACTCCGCGTTCTGGTGCGCGCCCGCGATCGGCCGCGGCTGCAGCCGCTGGTTCCACGGCATCTCGAACTGGGACAACACCTCGTGGCAGAGCCCCGTGACCTACCGCAACTCGAGCGGCCAGCCCGGCCCGAACCCTTTCGGTCCCGCTTAGCACTCCGCGAC
>DASZDF010000656.1:0-2001 GCA_035942275.1 Solirubrobacteraceae bacterium
CGCCGTCCGCCGCTCAGCGTGCGGCCGAGCCGGACGCTCAGGCGCGGCGCGGCGCGGTCGGCCGCCGCGGGCCACGCGAAGGGCCGCACGGGCGGGGGCGGCGCGGGCGGTGGCAGGCTGCCCCCGCCACCGGAGTCCGCCGTCGGCGTCACGTCGCCCTCCGACGGCGGTGGGTCGGTGAGCACCGGCGCCACGAAGTCGCCGAGCGCGGCCACCGGCGGCGGATCGGTCTCGACGAACGGGTCGGCCGTCGCGAGGTACGTCCGGTCCTCCTCGAAATCCTCGTAGGTGACGCGCGCGTTGCCGCGCTCGTCGACGTCGGTCGTGCGAACGACGATGCCTCCGCGCGTGCCCTCGAACTCGATCGGCGGCCGGAGGTCCTCGATCCGGCCGAAGCCCTCGAGCGGCGCCCGGCGCCGTGCCCGGACTGCCAGCGGGCAGCAGTCGTCCCAGGCGACGACGGCGTCGCCGCGCGCGTTCATCCCGAGCGACGGGTAGCTCCCCCAACCGTCGGTGATGCGCTGCGGCGCGCTCAGGCGGCCGGCCCTCGCGTTGCCCATCAGCACGTGGAGCCCCTCGAGGTGGGTGCTCACCCCGTCGGGGTTGCTGCTCTCCGCCTCGACGACGAGGACGAGCTCGCCGGCGTCGCTGACGCCGAGCGCGAGGCGGCCGAGGTCGCTCGCCCGGACGCCCGACTCGCGCGGCGCGCCGAACGTCGCCTCGCCGGCGCGCCGGAACGCCACGCGCACCGGGCCCGTCAGGTCGGCGGGGCCGATCTCGAGCCACGCGACGACGACGTCGCCCGCGGCGTCGATGCCGACGCGCGGCGACTGCCACGAGTGCTCGTCGGCCGTGCCGCCGACCGACTGCGCGGGTGCGAACGGGCCGCCCGGCGGGCGGACCGCGACGTGCGCCGTTCCCGCCTGCACGAACCCGACGACCGCTCTGCCGTCCGGCGCCACGGCGACGTCGCGGGGGACGACGGTGCCCCACGGCGCGAGCGTGCTGACCGCTTCCGGCGCCCCGAACTCGCCGCCCGCCGGCCGGTAGAGCGCGCGGACCTGCTGCAGCTCGCCCGCCGTCTCGGCGAGGTAGACGACGATCGCGTCGCCGCGCTCGTTGACGCGCACGAGCGGCTGACCGTAGCTGTAGTCGCTGCGGCCGCCGGGTACTGCGACGGAGAGCGCGAACGCTCCGCCCTGCGGCGGGCGCTCCGCGACGCGGATCTCGACGTCGTCCTCGTTGTACCAGGCAGCGACCGCTCCACCGGCGGGCGACGCGTCGAGCGTCGGGTAGAAGTTCCAGCCGTGGTCGAGCTGCTGCGTCGGCTCGGGCTCCGCGCCGACCGGGCGCACGGTCGCGAACGTCCCGTCGATCGTGCGGTGCAGGAGGACCGCCTCCCCAGGACGCGCCGAAGCCACGTCGTGCGCCCAGTAGACCCCGAGCGGGAGCGCCTCGCCGGTCCAGGCGAGGGCAGCCGCCGGCACGATGCCGGCCATCGCGGCCAGAGCCGCGGCCACCGCTGCAACGCGACCGAGCACTGGCGCAACGCTACGCCGCCGCCGTCCGCCGCGCGCCGATCGGCGCGGCTACGGTAGGCGAATGTCGTCGCGTCACGACGCCGTCGTCGTGGGGGGCGGCCACAACGGGCTCGTCGCCGCGGCGTACCTCGCGCGGGCCGGGAGGTCGGTGCTCGTGCTCGAGCGCCGCCCGGAGGTCGGCGGCGCCGCCGTCAGCGAGCGGCCCTTCGCGGGCCACGACGCGTGCCTGTCGCGCTACGCCTACCTCGTCAGCCTCTTCCCGCCGCGGATCGCGCGCGACCTCGGGATCCCGCTGCGCCTCGCCGACCGCCCCGTCGCGGCGTACGCCGACGGCCTGCTCGTCGACGCCGACCCGGGCTCCGAGCGCACGCGGGCGTCGTTCGCCGCGATCGGCGCCGAGCGCGACCACGACGCGTGGCTCCAGTTCTACGGCGAGCTCGCGCCGCCGGCGGCCGCGCTC
>DASZDF010000657.1:0-1985 GCA_035942275.1 Solirubrobacteraceae bacterium
AGCGTGGGCGGCGCGGGAGCGACCGTCGGGGGCGGAGGCGGAGCGGCGCCGCCCTCCTTCGCGGGCTCGCTAGCCGAGCCGACGGCGGACAAGGTCTCTCAGGTGCGGGGCGACGAGGGCGAGCGCCGCTCCCGCCGCGAGCACGATGAGGGCGATCAGCGGCGTCGGGAGCTCGGCGTCGTGCCCGCCGGGGCTCACGCCCGCGACCTTCGCCGGGCGGCCGACGCCGGCGCGCGCGCGGTCGAGCTCCTCGCGCTCCTTCGGCTGGGCGATGCCGCGCGGGTCGATGGGCTTGCCGTCCGGCCCGAGCGGGAGGCCTCCCTCGCCCGCGGGCAGCGCGCCGTAGTCGTCGCCGTCGTTCTCGTGCGTCGATCCCGGGCCGGCGCCACCCCCGCCGCGCTGGTTGTCGCGCGCGGCGCGGATCAGCTCGCGGCAGTTCGTGTACTCGTCGAGGTCGGCCGGCATGTCCTTCAGCGCCTCGCGCAGCTCGGGCTTCGGGTGGCGCTTGTCGAGGCGGCCGTCCTGGCAGTCCTCGTAGATCGCGTCGACGCTCGCGGCGGCGGCGGCCGGCACGGCGAGCAGGGCGATCAGCGCTGTCAGCACGAGTCGTCTCATCAACGGTTCCTCCGCAGCTCGGCGCTCTGCACGGCGCCGGCCATCCCGGCCGCCCATGCCTCGGGCGTGAAGGCGGCCACGTCGCGCCCGGCGTTCGTGCCGAGCGTCCGGCGAAGGGTATCGTCCCCCGCCGCCCGGCGGAGGGCCGCGGCCAGCGCTTCCGCGTCGTTTGCAGGGACGATCAGCCCGTTGCGCTCGTGGCGCACGAGACCGCCGGCGGCGGCGCCGACGCGATCGGTTGCGATGACGGGGACGTTCATGTGCATGGCCTCGTTGGCGACGAGCCCCCACGGCTCGCGGAAGCTCGGCGTCGCGATCGAGGGCATCACCAGAACGCTCGCGCCGGCCAGGAAGTTTCGGATCTCCTCGCGCTCCACCTCGCCGGTGAAGCGGATCCCCTGCGCCTCGCCGGGGCGGGCCACGGGCCCGGCGATCACCAGGTCACCGTCCACCCGCGCGCGCCGCCAGGCGTCGAGGAGGACGCCGACGCCCTTCTCGGGCGCCATCGGCCGGCCGACGAAGAGGGCGCGGAATCGCTCAGGCTCGCGCCGCTCGCCGGCGGACCAGAACGCGGGATCGACCGCCTGCGGCGCCACGTGCACCTCGCGCGCGCCCCTCCGCGCCACGTACGCGCTGACGTGCTCGCCGTAGGTCACCACCGCGTCGGCGTGCGTGTAGAGGTGGCGCAGGAGCGGCCACGACAGCAAGTGCGCGGGCGTCCTCGGATGCGCCCACAGCGCGGTCCACAGCACGAACGGCACGCCGAGCCGGCGCGCGCCGAGGTACGCGGAAGGGAGGGCGACGCGGCCGCTCGTCCCCGCGATCACCGCCCGCGCCCCGCGCGCGACGCGGTAGACCTCGCGCTCGGAGACGTCGACGAACGGGACCCCGGGATCGTCGACGCCGCGCGTCGCGTGCAGCCGCTCGCCGCGGAACCGGGCCACGAGCAGCCCCTCGCGCTCGTGGAGCGCGCGGAACGACGCGACGCGATCCGGCGGGATCTCGCCGTGGACGAGGACGATCGGCTTCACCCCCTCAGCGCCTCCTCGTACGCCGCCACCGTCGCCGCGCCGCATTGCTCCCAGGTGAACTCCCGCAGCACCGTCCGGCGCGCCTTCGCACCGAGGTTCGGCGTCCGCAGACACTCCTCGATCGCCGCGCGGAGCGCGCCGACGTCGCCGGGCGGCACGAGCCGCATGCCCTCGCCCGCCCGCGCGATCTCCTCGGGCCCGGGCTCGCCCTCGCAACCGATCGCCGGCAGTCCGCCCGCCATCGCCTCCACGTAGGCGACGCCGAACGCCTCGTCGACGGACGGCATCGCGAACACGCCACAGCGCCGCGCGACCTCCAGCGCCCGCGCGTGCTCGAGC
>DASZDF010000658.1:0-6883 GCA_035942275.1 Solirubrobacteraceae bacterium
GTACGGGCGAATGTTGACGTTCACGAAGGCCCAGTCGCGATCGCCGCTCAGCTCGGTGCACAGACGGTTGACCTGGTCGTAGTTGCCCCGGACAGCCACGACGTGCGTCCCGTAGACGCCGGTGGCGAGAACCTTCTGCTCCTCGAGGTCGGCCGGGATGAAGACGTAGGACTCGAGGCCGAGCGCGGCCCCGTGGGCGGCGACGCTGTTGGCGAGGTTGCCGGTCGACGCGCAGGCGATGACCTCGTAGCCGAGCTCCCGCGCGCGGGCGACCGCGACGGACACGACCCGGTCCTTGAACGAGTGCGTGGGATTCGCCGCGTCGTTCTTGATCCAGACCTCGCCCAGGCCGAGCCGCTCCGCGAGCCGGTCCGCCCTGATGAGCGGCGTGCAGCCGGCGGGCAGGCCGGAGAGCGACGAGGCCCGGCGGGCGCTGGCCGGCGGCGCCTCGAGCGGGAGGAAGTCCGCGTAGCGCCAGATGTTCTGCGGCCCGCCCTGGATGCGGCGGCGCGCCTCGGCCACGTCGTCGATCCTTGCGTGGTCGTAGACGACCTCGAGCGGGCCGAAGCACCGCTCGCAGACGTACCGCGCCTCGAGGGCGTACGGCGTCTTGCATTCCTTGCACTGGAGGCTGGTGGCAGCCATATGGGGTCCTCGCTTCTACTCCAACTGGCGAGAACCTCTGGAAGCCCCGCCACATCTGAACAGGAATTGGCACCGTTTCCGTCGTAGAGACGGTTGGTTGCCGGGGCTTCACTGGGCCAGTCCCTCCACCCCTCTGGATGCGTACGGCCCGGAAGGTACCATGCACCTCCGCGATGTCGATCGACGACCCCTTCAGTCCGGATGCCCAACGTCTTTCGCCCGCTCCGGCGAGGAGCGCGGACGCGCACGGACGTCGTCGCCCGCCCCGCCGAGCCTGACACCCCCGACGTCGAGATCATCGACGCCGCCGGCCTGCGGTGGATCAACATCGAGCGCCCGCGGCCGATCGACCGGGCCTGGCTCGAGGAGCACTACGACTTCCACCCCCTCGACTACGAGGACGTCTTCTCGCGCAACCAGCGCCCCAAGGTCGACGAGTACGACGACTACCTCTTCGTCGTCCTGCACTTCCCGAAGTTCGACAAGGTCGTCGAGCGGCTGAACGCCGCCGAGGTCGACATCTTCGTCGGCCCCGACTTCGTCATCACGCTGCCCAACGAGCCGCTCCAGCCGCTCGAGTACCTCTTCGAGCGCTGCCGCGCGAACGCCGACCTGCGCGCCCAGCTCTTCTCCAAGGGCGGCGGCTACCTGCTCTACAAGATCGTCGACGAGTGCGTGGACGCGTCGTTCCCGATGCTGCGGAAGATGGGCCACAAGCTCGAGCGCATCGAGGAGGACATCTTCGAGGGCCGCTCGGCGGAGATCGTCCGCGACATCTCGAACGTCAAGCAGGAGATCATCAACTTCCGCAAGGTCGTCCGCCCGCAGCGGGCGGCGCTGAAGGACCTCGAGCGGACGAAGCGCTACATCCCCGAGGACCTCGAGATCTACTTCGACGACGTCAACGACGCGTCCGAGCGCGTCTGGGACATGCTCGAGAACTTCAAGGAGGTCGTCGAGGGGCTCGAGTCCACAAACGAGTCGGTCCTCTCGCACCGGGTCAACGAAGTCCTGCGCGTCCTGACCGCGTTCAGCGTGATCATCCTGCCGCTGACGCTGATCGCGTCGACGTTCGGGATGAACGTCGCGTTCCCGGGCCACGGCGGCGAGGCCGCGTTCTGGGTGATCCTCGGCGTCATGGTCGTGACGCTCGTGGGGATGGTCGCCTACTTCAGGCGCCGCGGCTTCCTCTGACCGCGCGCACGAACGTGAACTGCGTCCCCGCGCCCTCGATGTCCTCGAGGACGAGGCCGGCCTCGGTGGCCACGGCGCCGAGCGCCTCGAGCGGGACCGGCGCGCCGAGCCACTCGGGCGCGCCCGTGCCGCGGGGCTCGCGGCCCACGAGGCCGCGCAGGAGGGCGCGGCGGCTCGTGCCCCGCTCCTCGGGCGGCGGCGGCTCGTGGATCGTCGGGTCGGTCGAGAGGCCGATCGCCGCCCACGCCCCCGGCTTGAGGACGCGGCCCAGCTCGGCGACGTAGCCGAGCGTCACCTTGGGGTCCGGGATGTGCTGGAAGACGACGTGGGACACCGCGCCGTCGAGGCTCGCGTCGTCGACGCCGGTCAGCGACTCGCCGTCGCCGAGCAGCCAGGTCACGTTGTTGAGGTTGGCGTTGAGCTCCTGCGCGCGGCGGAGCATCTCGGGCGAGACGTCGAGGCCGATGACGTGGGCGGAGCGGCGGGCGAGCACGCGCGTGAGGCGGCCGAGGCCGCAGCCGATGTCGAGCACGACGTCGTCCTGGCGGACGGTGACGCCGAGCGCGCCGAGGAACGTGTCGAGGTCGCGCTCGCCGTTGCGCCAGAAGCGCTCCGCGTCCGCGTCGTTGTAGGGCTCGCGGCTGTCGACGAAGTGGAACGCGTCCTCGCGCGCTCGCGCGTCCCAGAAGCGGCGCATGCGGCTGGCCTCCATCGCGCGGAGGCTAGCCCGTAACCGCGCCCGCCGGCGCGTGTAGAACCCCGACGTGCCGACCGCGCCCCTCGACTCCCTCGAACGCCTCGGCGAGACCTTCGCGCTGGAGCAGCCGACCGCCAAGCGGCGGATGCTCGTCATCGTCAACCCGTACGCGACGACGGTGTCGGACCGGCTGCGCAACCTCGTCGTCCACGCGCTCCAGAGCCGCTACGAGGTCACGGCGTTCGACACCCAGCGCCAGGGCCACGCGACCGAGCTGGTGCGCGAGGCGGCCGACGAGGGCTACGACGTCGTCGTCGCGTTCGGCGGCGACGGGACGCTGAACGAGGCGGCCAACGGCCTCGCGGGCACCGACGTCCCGCTCACCCACCTCCCCGGCGGGTCCACGAACGTGGTCTGCAAGATGCTCGGCGTCCCGGGCGAGATCGTCGACGCCACGGAACACCTGCTGCGCATGGCGGACGCCTGGCGGCCGCGCCGGATCGACCTCGGCCGCGCGGGCGGTCGGTACTTCGTCGCGTCGGCGGGCTACGGGCTCGACGCCGCGGTGACCCGCGCCGTCGACCTGCGCCCCGAGCTCAAGCACCGCTACGGCGAGTGGTACTTCACGTGGGCCGCCGTGCGGACGTTCTTCCGCCAGTACCTGATCCGCCCGCCGCACGTGGAGCTCGAGACGGACGCCGGGCTGAAGCTCGAGGGCATCGACGCGATCCTCCAGAACGGCGACCCGTACACCTACTTCGACGTGCGGCCCCTGCGGGTCGCGGAGAACTCGTCGCTCGACAGCGGCCGGCTGGCCGGGGCGATGCTCCACCGCGCGACGCCGCTCGACGTCCCCACCGTCGCCTACCGCCTGTTCTCGCGGCGCCACCGGCTCGTCGACCACCGCCAGATCACGGGCTTCAGCGACGTGGGATCCGTGAAGGCGCGGACCGTCGACGGCAAGAAGGTCCCGCTCCAGCTCGACGGCGACTGGGTCGGCGACTTCAGCGAGGTCGAGTTCAGCGTCCGCCCGGGCGCGCTGACCGTCGTGGGTTAGGGCGGCAGGTCAGGTAGACGCGTCGCTCGGTGCGGCCGCCGCGCAGGCGGATCGTCACGACGATGCGCCCCTTGGCCGAGCCGCGGAGGTCGAGGACGACGCGCCGCCCGCGCCTGCGCACCGAGCGCGGCCTGACGCCGCGCGTGCGGACGCTCAGCGGCCGGCCGCGGGCGTGGATGACGATCCGGCGCTTCGAGCGGCACGGCGTCGACGCGGGCGAAGCGGGTGCGCCGATCCGGGCGGGCGCGCCCCTCAACGCGTACTCGCCGCGCGCGCAGCCGGTCACGAGGAAGCCGCCCGGGCGCCGCTCGACCCGGAGGTCGGCCACGTTCTCCGCGCGGACGTCCGGCTCGCGCTCGGGCACCCAGACCTCGAGACGGCACGCCCCGTCCCCCGCCCGCCCCGCGAGCGACCACTCGCCGCTCTCCCACGCCGACCGCAGGCTCGTGAGGCGGCCGGGCGCGAAGCGCGGGTACGCCCGGCGGAGGAGGTCCGTGTAGCCGGTGACGAGGCCCTGCGGGCGCCCACTCGGGCACTCGCTCGGGTTGAGCGATCCCGACGCGCCCGGGTAGCCGACGACGTGCGGGTCGCCGCACGCCTGCTTCCACACCCACCACGCGCCGCCGATCCTCCGCGCGTCCTCCTGCGCGATGTAGCGCTCGAGGCGCGGGCGTGCCTCCATCGGGTCGCCGAACCATCCCCACTCGCCGGACCACAGCGGCGCGCCGTACGACTCCGCCGCGCGCTCGGCGTTGTCGAACCCCCGCTCGATCGACGTCGCGCCCTGGTCGACGCTGATCGACTCGCTGTAGAGGTGCGGCGCGAACACGATGAGCGGGTCGTCGGTGAACCCGGGCGGCGGCAGCGTGTCGTTCCCGAAGCCCGACCACAACACGCTCGGTTCGAAGAAGACGATCCGCTTCTCGCTCTCCCCCGCTCGGATGGCGGCGATGGAGCGCGCGTAGTACTGCCCGAGCGGGCCGCTCTGGTTGACGCCGACCCGGAAGCCCGGGTGCGGCTCGTTGAGGAGGTCGTAGCCGATGACGTTCGGCTCCTGGGCGAACGCCGCCGCGATCCGCCCCCACGTCGCGACGAGCTCGCGCTGGATCCCCTCGCGGTCCGCGTAGAACGACTCGAATGCCTGCGCCACGGCCGGCGACAGCTCGCGGGTGTCGTTCGCCCGGCACGTGGTCATGCCGTCGGTGAACGTCGCCCACAGCGGCGCGCCGTCCCATCCGACGGCGGGCCCGAGGCCCGGCTCGCACCTGTAGCCGGGCGGCGTGGCGATGTGCTTGCCCCAGGCGTCCTGGTGCATGTCGAGCACGACGTAGAGGTCGTGCTCCGCCGCCCAGCGCACCGCCTCGCGCACGCGCGCGACGTAGCGCGTGTCGAACGCCCCGCGCTCGGGCTGGAACGCCGACCAGTTCATGACGAGCCGGACGACGTTGAACCCGAGCCGCGCGATCTCCTCGAAGTCGCGCTCGCCGAGCGGCATCGTCGTCGGGAGCGCGGGATCGGCCTGGTAGTAGTCGCCGAGCTGGTTGACGTTCAGCCCGCGCAGCAGCACCTCGCGGCCGCCCTCGTCGACGATCGCCGGGTCGTCGCCGCGCTCGACGGTCAGGCGCGGAGGCGCGGCGTGGGCGCCCGCCGCCAGGGCGAGCGTGAGCGTCAGGAGGGCTGCGACCGGCAGAGCGCGCATCGAGCGCGCCGGAGCCTAAGCGGTGGCGGGGGTCGCGCGGCGCACGTGCAGCGCGTGACGGACGAGCAGCGCGACGGCGACGCCGATGAGGCTGCCGAGCGCGGCGCCGGCGAGCACGTCGAGCGTGTAGTGCACGCCGAGGTAGACGCGCGCGATGCCGACGGTGGCGGCGAGGCCGAGCGCCGGCCAGCGGAGCTTCGGGACGAGGATCGCGATCGCGACGGCGCAGGCGAACGTGGTCGTCGCGTGGCCGGACGGGAAGCTCGGGGACGGCGGCACGGACACGGCGGCGTCGAAGCCCGGATCGGCGCGCGGCGGGCGCGGCCGGTCGACGGCCTCCTTGACCCCGCTCGACGCCAGGTCGGCGAGGACGAGCGACACGAAGACGGCGATCCCGGTGGGCAGCAGCAGCGCACGGTTCTTGACGTCGCGCAGGAACCCGGCGACGACGAAGACGGGCCCCTTGATCCACGCGGCCGAGGCGAGCGCGAAGAACGCGGTGGCGGACGTCGTCCGGTACCCGGCGGTGTGCTCGACGACGGCGTGGTCGAGCTGCAGCAGTTGATGCAGGAGTTCCATGACGGGGTGGTCCGAAGGACATCCGCGCCGGGCGCGGCCGCGTAGTGCCCTCAGGCCCTCTAAACGGCAGTACCCGACGGAACTTGCGCGACACGCCGGGTTGCTTTTCGTCGCTCGCGGAGGTAAAGTCGTTGCATGAACAACCAAGCTCTTGATTCGGGACGATGGTCAGGAGTACGGTCGTTCGAAGGACAGAAGGACGGTCAGGGATGACGCAGCGTCAGCGACTCACACTGGTAAGGAAGCCGCGGGTCCGGACGCGCCCCCACGCCTCCGTCCCGCCGCGCTACGTCGACGTCGTCGTCAACGGGCGCGCCAGCGGCCTCGGCGACCCGCGCCGGGCGCTCACGAAGATCGTCGCGCTCCTCGAGGCCGCCGGCGCCCGCGCCCGCGGCACGATCACGCGCTCGCCGGAGGACCTCGCGGACGCGCTCGTCCGCGCCGAGGGGCGGCGGGTCCTGCTCGCCGGCGGGGACGGCTCCCTGCACGCGGTCGCGAACCTCGTCGCCGACGACGTCCTCCGGAGCGGTTCGCTGGAGAGCGACCGGCTCGCAGCGGCGGCGGCCGCGCTCCCCGAGCTCGCGCTCCTTCCCGCGGGGCGCGCGAACAACCTCGCGCACGCTCTCGGCGTCCCCACCCACTGGCGGGCGGCGGTCAACCTCGCGGTGCGCGGCGAGGCGCGGCCGTTCGACGCGCTCGCCGTGCACACGCCGCAGCGCTCGCTGGTCGCGGTCGAGGGGGTCAGCGCGGGCTTCCACGCCTCCGCCCGCACGCTCTACCACGGCGAGAACTCGGGGGACCTCTCCGCGGGCGTGAGCGCGTTCGCCCGCGCGATCCGCCACTTCGCCCCGGTCCCCGTCCGCCTCATCGTCGACGGCCACCTCGTCGAGGAGGGACAGGTCGCGCAGGTCTTCGTCTCCAACGCGCCGCTCTTCGCCTACGGCTTCCGGGTCGACCCGATCGCGAAGGTCGACGACGGCTTCCTCGAGACGATCGTGCTCCGCGCGAGCAC
>DASZDF010000659.1:0-3394 GCA_035942275.1 Solirubrobacteraceae bacterium
GCCCATGTGGACGAGCGGCTCGAGCGACCCGACGTGCCCGAGGTCGAAGCACTCGTGCTCGGGCTTGATGCCGAGCTCGTTCATCACCTCGAGGAACTCGATGATCTCGTCGAACGGGTTCGCGAACACCGCCTTGAACACGAACTCCCTGCGGCGGCGCGAGTACTTCGCGTAGTTCATCGAGCCCATGTTCAGCGCGGCCACGTCCGGCCGCAGCTCGCGCAGGTACGCGATCCGCTTCTCGACCGGGACGCCCATCGCGCCGGTCGAGTAGTTGACGATCACGTCGTCGACCTCGTCGCGGATCGCCTCGGTGATCGCGCGGAAGTCCTCGATCTCGTACGACGGCGTCCCGTCCGGGCGCCGGGCGTGGATGTGGATCATCGCCCCGCCCTCGTCGACGATCCGCCGCGCCTCGGCGGCGTACTCCTCCGGCGTGTACGGGATCGCCGGGCACTGCTCGCGGTTGGCGAGCGAGCCGGAGATGGAGCAGGTGATGACGACGGGATCTTCGAGGCTCACGGGCGCCCTCCGCGCGGGAAGTGGGACGTGCCACTTCCCACTCTACGCAAAGGCGCTTACAGCTAGTCCGCGCAGCCCTCGGCGCCGATGTCCTTCGCGAGCTTGTCGGACTCGGTTGCCTCGATCTGCTGGATCTCCTGCGCCGCCTCGACGATCGCCTTCTCGTCGTTGGCCTCCGCGGCCTGCTCGAGCTTGTCGAGCGCCGGGATGAGCTGACCCTCCGCCTCCTTGGTCACGGCGTCCTGCCACTGCTTGGCCTTGTCGCCGTCGGCGCCCTCGGGCAGCTCGAGCTCGCGGATCCGCTTGACCGCGTCCTCCGCGGTGGTCCGCGCCTTCTTCGTGAAGTCGACGATCTCCTGGACGTTCTCGGGCTCGTTCTGCGAGAGCTCCTGGCTCTGCTTCTCGAGGTCGGCGCAGACCTTCTCGGCGTTCGTGGCGAACTCCTCCTTGGAGGGCTTGTCGTCGCCACCGCACCCCGCGATGGCCAGCGCGGCGAGCGGGACGGCTGCGGCGAGGCGAAGTCGAATCATGGACAACCCCTGTACCCCCACTAGACGGGGACTACGCCATTGCGCTTCCACGGTCGCTCCACTCGCTTGGTCTCCGCCATCTCGAGGGCCCGGATGATCGTCGGCCGCGTCTCGCGCGGGTCGATCACGTCGTCGATCATCGCGTTCGCCGCCGCGCGGTACACGTCGATGATCTGCTTGTAGTTCGCGATCAGCTCGGCCTTCTTGGCCGCCGGGTCGTCCGCCTCCTCGACCTGCCGGCGGAAGACGATCTCGACAGCTCCCTCGGCGCCCATGACGCTGATCTCCGCGCTCGGCCACGCGACGATCAGGTCGGGCTCGTACGCGCGGCCGTTCATCAAGTAGTAGCCGGCGCCGTACGCCTTGCGCAGCACGACGGTCACCTTCGGCACGGTCGCGTTGGCGACGGCGTAGAGCATCTTCGCGCCGTGGCGGATGATCCCCGCCTGCTCGACCTTCGTGCCGACCATGAACCCCGGCACGTCCATGAGGAACACGAGCGGGATCCCGTACGCGTTGCAGAGGTTGACGAACCGCGCCGCCTTGTCGGCCGAGTCGTTGTCGAGGATCCCGCCGAGGTGCTTGGGCTGGTTGGCGACGATGCCGACGGGGCGGCCGCCCATCCGCGCCAGGCACGTGACGATCGTCTTCGCCCACTGCGGCTTGAGGTCGAGCCACTCCCCGTCGTCCACGATCCTCCGGATCACCTCGTACATGTCGTACGGCTTACGGTTGGACTCGGGCAGGAGGTCCAGCAGCTCGGCGTCCATCCGGTCGACCGGGTCCGCGGTGGCCCGCCGCGGCGGCGCCTGCTCGTTGTGGGACGGGAAGTACGAGAGGTACTGCTTGATGCGCTCGATGCACTCGTGGTCGTCGGCCACCTCGAGGTCGCCGACGCCCGACTTGCGGCAGTGGACGCGGGAGCCGCCGAGCTCCTCCTGCGTCACGTCCTCGCCGACCGCCGCCCGCACGAGGTGCGGGCCGGCGAGCGCCATCGACCCGCGGCCCTTGACCATCGGAACGAAGTCGGCGAGGCCGGGGATGTACGCCGTGCCCGCCGCGCACGGGCCCATGAGCGCCGCGACCTGCGGGATGACGCCGGACGCGACGACCTCCTCGCGGAACAGGTGCCCGGAGCCGGCGAAGAGCGAGCCGACCGCCTCCTGGATCCGCGCGCCCGCGGAGTCGAGCAGCCACACCATCGGGATGCGCTTGCCGAGCGCCAGCTCGCGCATGCGCCCGACCTTGAGCTCGCCGGTCATCCCCATCGAGCCGGCCATGACCGTGAAGTCGTAGGCCGCGATCGCGACGAGCCGCCCGTCGACGCGGCCGTAGCCGGTGATGACGCCGTCGGCCGGCGCGTCGCGGCCCTGCATCGCCGCCTGCGAGAAGTGCGGCTTCGCGTGGATCCCGAGCTCGGTGAACGTCCCCGCGTCGACGAGCAGGTCGATGCGCTCGCGGGCGGTGAGCTTCTCCGCCGCGTGCTGCTTCTCGGTCTTCTCCGGCCCGCCACCGAGCTTGATCTGCTCGCGCCGCGCGTGGAGGTCGTCGACCAGGGGGCGCAGCAACGAGGTCGGCTGGGCTTCGGCGCTCATCGCGCCCGGACGCTACCGCGTGACGTCGATCGCGTACGTCGTCGTGGCGTCGCCGTAGCGCGGCAGCGTGATCTGGATCCCCGCGTTCGCGCCGACCGCGAGGCGGTTGTCGAAGTCGAGCTCGAAGCCGACCTGCGACGGCAGCGTGCCGCCCTGCGGCGCGCGGCACGTGAGGCTGCCGGGCAGGCCGGGCGAGAGCTCGGTGCGGCAGGCGTAGCCGGCGACGTCGGCCGGTCCGGCGACGACGTTCGGCGACTCCTCGCCGCCGTTGGCGGCGAAGGTCAGCGTGTCCGGCATCTGGTCCTTCGGGTCGCTCGCGACGCCGGGGTACGTGGCGGGCGTCCGGTTCTGCACGGCGACGGCGTACCGGAAGACCCCGGGCGACGGCTCGCCCACGAGCTCGGCGGTCGCGACGACGTTCCGCGCGGCCGGCGGACCCGCCGCGAGCGGCGTGCCGAGGTCGAGGTTCAGCGGGAGCTGGTACGGCGACGGCATCGCGATCTCGCGCTGCACCGCGCCGATGCACGCCGCGTCGCTGCCGAGCAGCAGCGCGCCGGAGCGCCGCGAGGCGAGCCGGTCGCAGCGGAGCCTCGGGATCCCGCGCGGGCCGAGCTTCGCGAGCAGCGGGTACGCGCCGCAGCGCCCGACGCCGGCGCCCCCGGCGAGCACCGCGCTCCCCGCCCCCCGACCCCGCGCGACGGCGCGGGTCACGACGACCAGCGCGGTGAAGCGCGCGCGCGTGGCGGC
>DASZDF010000660.1:0-2349 GCA_035942275.1 Solirubrobacteraceae bacterium
TCGCCGTGCCCCCCGCACACGCGGGCACACTGACCGCCGGCGCCGGCCGCGCGGACGTGACGCCGCCGACCGGCTACTTCGGGATGGGCTACGTGCGCTCGGACATGGTCCTCCGCGGGCAGCACACGCGGCTCTTCGCCCGCGCGCTCGTCCTCGAGCGCGACGGCAGGAAGATCGCGCTCGTCGCCGTCGACCTCGGCTCCGTCGCCGGCGGCATGGTGACCGAGGCCGCCGAGCGCCTGAAGGACCGCGGGTTCGACGAGGGCAACATCCTCGTCTCGGCGAGCCACACCCATGCCGGCCCGACCGGCTACTTCAACTTCAGCACCTACAACACGGTGTTCATGACGATGGACACGCCGACCGACCAGAACGTCGCCGGCGAGCGCGACCCGCAGCTCTACGCGTTCATGGTCCGCCAGCTCACCGAGGCGATCCGCCGTGCCGACGACGACCGCGCGCCGGCACGCGCCGGCTGGTCCTCGCTGCGCCTCACGAACGTCACCCGCAACCGCTCCGTCGAGGCGCACCTCCACAACCACGGGATCGTCAAGGCGCTCGGCGAGGGCTCGGCGCAGGACGACCCGCTGGGCGCGGAGCACACGATCGACCCGGACGTGCACGTCCTGCGGGTCGACAAGGTCCGCGGCCGGCGCCGGATCCCGATCGGGATCTGGAGCACGTTCGCCAACCACGGGACGGTCAACCCGCACACGTTCAGCGTCTACAACGCCGACCACCACGGGTCCGCCACGCGGGTGGCCGAACAGGCGATCCGCCGCGCGGGTCGCGTGCCGAAGCAGCAGGAGGTCGTAAACGCGTACGGCAACGCCGACGAGGGCGACATGTCCTCGGGCCTCGACCGCCGCGGCCCCGTCTGGGCGGACGAGGTCGGCCGCATCGAGGCGGACGCGATGCTGAGCGCGTGGCGCACGGCCGGGCGCGCGATGACCGCCGAGCCCGCGCTCGACGCGCGCTGGACGCGTGTCTGCTTCTGCGGCCAGGAGACCGAGGGCGGCGAGGTCGACGACACGGCGGTCGTCGGGCTGCCGCTGTTCACCGGCTCGGAGGAGGGCCGCGGGCCGCTGCACGACCAGACCGGCGTCCCGTTCGAGGACCGCCGCGCCCCCGTGAGCGACCCGCACCAGGGCTACAAGATCCAGGTCGTCCGCTCGGGCGAGGGGAGCATCCCGAAGGCCGTCCCGCTGCTCGCGCTGCGCATCGGCGACCGCGTCATCGGGAGCATCCCCGGCGAGATGACGGCCGGGATGGGCGAGCGCGTCAAGGAGGCGATGGCCGCGGCCGCCGGGCCCGGCGTCACCCCCGTCCTCTCCGGCCTCGCCAACGAGTTCCTGCAGTACTTCGTCACGCCCGAGGAGTACGACCGCCAGCACTACGAGGGCGGCTCGCAGCTCTACGGCCGGCTCGCCGCGAACCTGGTGAAGGTGCAGCTCGCCGACCTCGTAAGGCGGATGGGCGCGAACGAGCCCGCGCCGGAGCCGTACGCCGCCGACCCGCGCAACGGCGTCTCCGCCGACGCGCCGCCGTTCGAGGCCGGCGCCACCGAGGCGACCGAGCTCGATCGACCGGCGCCGACGGTGGCCCACCTGAAGCAGGCGCGGTTCGGCTGGCAGGGCGGGCCGCGCGGGCTCGACCGGCCGCTCGACAGCGCGTTCGTCACCGTCGAGCGCCGGGTCCGCCGTCAGTGGCGGCGGTTCACCGACGACCTCGGCCTCCAGATCCTCTGGGAGGTCGACGCCGAGGGCGGTCACACCGCGCGGTGGGAGGTGCCGCTCGACGCGCCGCGCGGCATCTACCGGTTCCACGTGACCGGCAACCGCTACGAGATCGTGAGCCACAACTTCGGCGTCGTCGCGACGAACGACCTGAAGACCGCCGTCGCCGACGGGCGCGTGAAGCTGCTCTACCCCGAGACCGAGCTGACGTGGCGCCCGCCCGAGGCGCGCCGGATCGTCGTGGTCTTCGACGCCGGCGGGCGCAAGGTGCGCCGGTCGGGCTTCGGGTCGGTCGCGATCCCGCCGGGCGCGACGCGGATCGCCGACGGCGCCGCCCGCGACGCCTACAACAACACGGCTTCCGGAGAGACCCCGCTGCCGTGACGCAGAACCCCCTCGTCGACCCCGCGATCGAGGTCACCCCCGAGCGCGCACGCGAGCTGCTCGAGTCGTGTGAGGCGCTCGTCGTCGACGTCCGCGAGCCGTACGAGCGGGAGGCCGGCCGGATCGAGGGGACGCGGCACATCGAGCTCGAGCGCCTGGCGTCGAACGCCGAGTCGCTTCCGAAGGACCGGCCGATCGTCTTCCACTGCCGCCTCGGCGCCCGCAGCGC
>DASZDF010000661.1:0-6705 GCA_035942275.1 Solirubrobacteraceae bacterium
GTGCTGCTCGTCGCGGCGGGCCTCGGCCTCGCCGCCGCCCCGGCCGTCGCGGTGGTCACCGACGGGTTCGACTTCGGCGGCGGCGACGTCCCGCGCGCGGGTGAGCCCGGCGGTCCCCCCGCCCCGGTCACAGGGGTGCCGGAGGAGCGCACGATCCACGTCCTGGAGTACGCCCAGACGGAGAAGGGCCGCGCCGAGCTGCGCCGGCGGCTCGCGCCGTACGGCATCGGCCTCGAGGTGGAGACGCGTCCGGTCGCGCCCGCGGCGGTCGGGCGCGTCTTCGGCGTGCAGTTCCCGCGCCGTGCGCGCTTCCAGCGCCACCGCCTCGTCCTCGAGCAGGGCGTCGGCGGCGCGGTCCGGATCACCGTCGGGCGGGCGGCGCGGCCCGGGGAGGACGCGTCGACGCGCGGGCTCACGCTGTTCGAGGTGCTCCCGGACGTGGCGCGCGCCGTCGACCGCAAGGATCCCGCCGGGACCGGGCGGCGGCTCGCGGCCCTCGGCTACGAGGTGCGCTGGAAGCTGATCGTCGACAACCCGGCGCGCGACGACGATCCCGCGGCCGGCCCGACCGGATGGAAGGACGTCCCCGCCCCGCCGCCCGGCACCGAGATCCTGTCGGTGCTCAACGCGGGCGGCGGCAACAGCGCGACGCCGCAGACGCGCAAGCTCCTCATCGAGGTCGCTCCGTTGGGGTCCGAGATCCTCGAGTCGCACCCGTAGGCGCGCGTCTTCACTCCCTGAACATGTGGAGCGCCGGACGCTCCGGCGGCGCGAAGCCGAAGCGGGCGTAGAGCCCGTGGGCGTCGGCGGTCGCGAGCGCCCAGCGGCGCAGGCCCTGGAGCTCGGGATGCGCCAGGACGGTCTCGACCAGCCAGACGCCGAGACCGCCGCCCCGGTGGCGCTCCGCGACGTAGACGTCGGCGAGGTAGGCGTAGGTGGCGCGGTCGGTGATGGCTCGCGCGAAGCCCGCCTGCGCGCCGTCCGGGGCGAGGAGGCTGAACGGCAGCGAGTTGGCGATCGCGCGCTCGACCGTGTCGCGCGCGATGCCCGGGGACCAGTACGACGCAGCCAGCTCGGCGTGCACGGCGTCGAGGTCGATGCGGTCGCGGTCGGTCGTGATCGCGTAGCCGTCGTCGCGGATCCACTGCACGCGCGACATCCTCTCGGGTACGGTCGCGCGATGTCCCGTCCGCTCGTCCTCCTCGTGGTCCTGACGACGCTCGCCGCCGGCGTCGCCGAGGCCTCCGCCGCCTTCACGATCCGGACGAAGGAGGGCGCGATCCGGCGCATCGGCCCGATGAAGACCGTCGGCGCCGACGGCGGCCGCTTGATGGACGCCACGGCCGTGTTCGGCCCGGCGACGAGGATCGCGCCGATCGGCGACAGCGGCTCCGAGGCGTGCCGGGTCGACTGGACCGAGCTGAAGCTCCGCACGACGTTCGTGAACTTCGGCGGCGCCGACCCCTGCGGCGCCGAGACCGGGCGCCTCCAGGTCGCGACGATCCGCTCCCGCCGGTTCCGCACCGCCCGCGACCTCCGTGTCGGCGACCCCTCCTCGACGATCAAGGAGAAGTACCCGAAGGCCGAGTTCAAGCGCAACGTCTGGGTCGTGATGACGACCGAGTACCCCCTCGGGGCCGACCCCGGCCCGATCCCGACGATCGAGGCGATCGTGAAGAAGGGGCGGATCGAGGTCCTGCGCCTGTGGGTCGGCGCGGGCGGCGACTAAGGCTCAGAAGCGGATGATCCGGAACGTGAACGCGATCGCGCGGGGCTTGTCGAGGCGCCGCCCGGCGTTCACGAACAGGACGTAGCTGCCGGCGCCCCGCCCGCGCGGCGCGACCGTCGCACGCGTGGACACGAACCCGCAGACGTTCGCGCGGCCGAGCCTGATGCGCCGCAGGACGCGGCCGGAGCCCGGCTTCGTGACGAACCCGTAGAGGATCTTGCCCGCGAACGCGCGGCCGGCGGAGACGCGGATCCTGCGGCGCGCCTGCGGGTTGCGGGGCTTGGCGGCGACCTGCATCGCGATCGTGGTGATGAGCGTGGTGCCCACCGGCGTGTCCGCGCCGTCCGCGCCGAGGTCCTGGATGAAGAGCTCGAGCACCTGGCCCTTCGTGGGCCTCGTCGTTCCCGACGGCGGCGTGGCCCCGTCGATCTGCGCGACCGCGTTCCCCGCCGGGTCGAAGGTCCCCGACGCCGACCCGGCGGTCCCGCCGCCCTTGCCGCGCGCGGTCAGGACGAACTCGGCACCGGGCGTGCCCCCCGTGATCGTCGCCACGATCGGCTGGGATCCCCGACCGGGAAGGTGCGCGTAGCAGGCCTGGTCGAGGGTGACGACGGGAGCGGCGGACGCGGTGCCCGCGACGGAGAGCGACATCGCGATCGCCGCGAGGAGGAGGCGGGGGAGGCGGACCATCGTCACGACCCTACCGGCGTGGCGCCGAGGGGACCGCAGCGCCCCGACCTGGATTCGAACCAGGGGCCTACTCCTTAGGAGGGAGTCGCTCTATCCGACTGAGCTATCGGGGCGTGGGCCGCGTCGGGCTCCAGAGGCGGATGGTAGTGGCGTACGGTCCTTCCGATGACCCCGCCTCTGAAGGACAAGACCCTCTTCATCTCGGGCGCGAGCCGCGGCATCGGGCTGGCGATCGCGCTCAGAGCCGCCCGCGACGGCGCGAACGTCGCCCTCATCGCCAAGACCGGCGAGCCGCACCCCAAGCTCGAGGGGACGGTGCACACCGCGGCCGCGGAGATCGAGGAGGCCGGCGGCAGGGCGCTGCCGGTCGTCGGCGACATCCGGGACGAGGAGCAGGTGGAGGCCGCGGTCCGGCAAGCCGTCGAGCGCTTCGGCGGCATCGACGTCTGCGTCAACAACGCGAGCGCGATCAACCTCTCGGGACCCGCCGACCTCGAGATGAAGCGCTACGACCTCATGCAGGACATCAACGTCCGCGGCACGTACGTCGTCAGCCGCGCCTGCGCGCCCCACCTCGTCGAGGCCGAGAACCCGCACATCCTCACGCTGTCCCCGCCGATCAGCCTCGAGCCCCGCTGGCTCGCGCCGCACGTCGGCTACACGCTCGCGAAGTACGGGATGACCCTGTGCGCCCTCGGCTTCGCGGCCGAGCTGAAGGACGCCGGCGTCGCCTCGAACGCCCTCTGGCCGCGCACGCTGATCGCCACCGCCGCGGTCCAGAACCTCCTCGGCGGCGAGGCCGCGATGCAGCGCTCCCGCAAGCCGGACCTCTACGCCGACGCGGCCTACGCGGTGATCACGAGGCCGAGCCGCGAGTACACGGGCAACGCGGTGCTGTGCGAGGACGTGCTCGCCGAAGAGGGCATCACCGACATGGACCGCTACGCGTACGTGCCCGGTTCGGAGCCGCAGGTCGACCTGTTCGTCGACCACGTGTGAAGGTTGCATGAACAGACCTTGAAAGCCGCGGGCCCCCGCGGATAGGTTCGCGCGATGGCCGCTCTCGCCCGTTTCGTCACCCGTCGCAAGGGGTGGATCATCGCCTTCTGGGTCGTCTTCGCGTTCGCGCTCGGCGGCCTCGGATCCGGCCTCGCCGACAAGACCCAGGACGACTTCGCGAGCTTCCTGCCCGAGGAGGCGGAGTCGACGGAGGTGCAGGCGATCCTCAAGGAGCGCTTCCCCGGCGGCGAGACCGCCACCGGGCTGCTGCTCTACAAGCGCGAGGGCGGAGCGCTCACCCCCGCAGACCAGCAGAAGATCAAGGCGGACGCCGCCGCGGTCGCCGAGAAGGTGCCGGTGACGGCGCCGCCGGTCGTCCCGTTCTCGCCCGGCGCGCCCGACGGCCTCGTCTCCCCGGACGGCAGCGCGGCGTACACGGTCGTCCCGATCCCGCAGGACTTCGACAAGACCGCGGACTGGGGGAAGGACACCCGCGCGATCGTCGACGCCGGCCGCCCGCAGGGCGTCGAGACCTACGTCACCGGCGACCTCGGGTTCTTCGCGGACTTCGAGGAGGTGTTCAAGAACCTCGACGCGCTGCTCCTGCTCGCCACGGTCCTCCTCGTCATCGTGCTGCTCGGCGCGATCTACCGCGCGCCGCTGATCGCGATCACGCCGATCATCGTCGTCTTCCTCTCCTACCTCGCGGCGACGGGGTTCATCTACCTCTACGCCGACGCCGGCAACAACGTCAACTCGAACTCCACGAGCATCCTCGTCGTGCTCATGTTCGGCGTGGGCACCGACTACTGCCTGCTGCTCGTCAGCCGCTACCGCGAGGAGCTGCACAACGTCGAGGACAAGCACGACGCGATGGAACGCGCGATGCGACGAGCGGGGCCGGCGCTTCTGGCCAGCGGATGCACCGTGATCGCCGCGATGCTCGTGCTCCTGCTCTCGCAGGCCGGGTCGACGAAGTCCCTCGGCCCCGTCTCCGCGATCGGCGTCGCGTGCGCGCTGCTGGCCGGGCTGACGCTCCTGCCCGCGCTGCTCACCGCCTTCGGCCGCACCGGGTTCTGGCCGCGCAGGGCCGCGGTCGAGTGCCGGCCGCTCGACGCGATCGACGAGCACCCTGGCCTCTGGCGCCGCTTCGGCGACCGCGTCCTCAAGCGGCCCGGCCTGGCGCTCGGCGCCACCGTCGCCCTGTTCGGCGTGTTCGCCCTCGGCCTCCTGACCTACCAGGAGGACTACTCCATCAGCGGCGCGTTCAAGAAGGACGTCGAGAGCGTGAGCGGCTTCGAGGTGCTCTCGCAGTCGTTCCCGGCGGGGTCGACGCAGCCGACGGCCGTGATCGTGGGCCGCCAGGGCGGCTCGGCGACCGACGCGGACGTCGCCGCCGTGCGCGAGCGCATCACGGGCCTGGAGGGCGTCGCGGCGGTGACGGAGGAGCCGGTGCGCTCGAAGGACGGCCGGCTCGCCCGGGTGGACATCGTCTTCCGCGACGACCCCTACAGCGAGGCGGCGCTTGCCCGCGTCGGCGTGATCCGCGACCGCCTGGAGGACCTCCCCGCGGGAGTGACCGCGCTGCTCGGCGCCGGCAGCGCCGTGCAGGAGGACTTCAATCAGGCGGCGGAGCGCGACCTGACGGTCATCGTCCCCGTCGCGCTGCTCGTGATCATGGTGATCCTCGGCGTGCTGCTCCAGGCGATCGTCGCGCCGCTCGTCCTGATCGCGACCGTGATGGCGTCGTTCTTCGGCACGCTCGGCCTGTCGCTGTTCTTCTTCACGCAGGTCCTCGGCGACCGCGGCGTCGACGCCTCCCTGCCGACGTTCGCGTTCATCTTCCTCGTCGCGCTCGGGATCGACTACACGATCTTCCTGATGAGCCGCGTGCGGGAGGAGGCGCGGACCCACGGCACCCGCGAGGGGACGCTGCGCGCGCTCGCGGCCACCGGGCCGGTCATCACGAGCGCCGGGATCATCCTCGCCGGCACGTTCTCGGTGCTCATGTCGCTGCCGGTGACCTTCGCCTTCAACATCGGCTTCATGGTCGCCGTGGGCATCCTGCTCGACACGTTCGTCGTCAGGACGGTGATGGTCCCGGCCGCGGTCGAGCTGCTCGGCGACCGCGTCTGGTGGCCGTCGACGGCGAAGGGCGGAGGCCACGCGCTGCGCGAGCACGCGGAGGCCGAGCCGGCGGACGTGGCGCCCGAGCCGGCCCCGGGCTAGCCGCCCTCGACGTCCTTCTTCAGCTTGTCGGGCATTGACTCGACGAGCTGGCCGCGCAGCACGCCGACGAGCGGGCCGCGGATGACCATGCCCAGCATGCGCCCGAGGTCGACCGTCATCTCGTACGTCGCCTTCGTCTTGCCCTCGCCCGCCTCCTCGAACGACCACGATCCCTCGACCGACTTCAGGTCGCCGGACTCCTGGCGCCAGCGCAGCCCGTTCGGCGGGTCGTAGGTGAAGCGCAGCGTCGACTTCAGCGTGCGCACCTTGGCGTCGGTCTCGGTCTCGACGATGACCTGCTCGTCGCCGTCGCGCTCGACGGCGCGCGCCTTCTTGATCTCGGGCTGCCACCGCGGCGAGCCCTCGATGTCCGCCGCTACAGCGTAGACCTCTTCGATCGGCGCTTCGATGACCGTGGTCGCTGACCCTTGGATTGCCATCCGCCCATCTTCGCCGACCGCGTGATCCACCGGCGCCGCTTCATCTCGGCGACGAACCGCGCGCGGGTCTCGGGGTAGTGGTGGATCCGCGCGTCGGGCCAGTAGCCGTTCCAGAACGGCGCCGCGAAGAACCCGCCCTCCTGCCAGTCGATCGAGATGAGCGAGAGCTGGCGGATGTCGAAGTCCTCGATGAGGGCGAACGTGCGGTCGAGCCACGCGACGCTCTCGGCGCCGCTGTTCGCGCCGATGTAGACGGGCGTGGACTCGGAGATGTGCAGCGGCAGCCCCATCGCCCGGGCCTCGCCGAGGATGCGGCGCGTGTGGTGCTCGTACTCGTCGCGCGCCTGCTGCGACGAGCGCCCGAAGCAGCAGCTGTCCTGCCAGTAGGAGATGCCGAAGGCGTCGACGTACTCGCGGCCGGGATAGAAGGCCTCGATCGGCAGGTCGGGAGCGTCGCGCACCGCCACGGCGACCGAGCCGCTCTGGGTCGCGAACAGCGACGGGTCGGCCGCGCGCCAGAACGCGCCCGCCGAGTGCCAGACGAACCGCGCGTTGCGCACGCCCTCCGCGCGCAGCGTGTCGACGACCCGCTTGTAGGCGGCCTTGTAGAGCTCGGGC
>DASZDF010000662.1:0-2848 GCA_035942275.1 Solirubrobacteraceae bacterium
GGTCATCGAGGTCTCGATCCAGCTCATCCTCGTCCTCGTGCTGAGCATCTACATGCTGCTCTACGGCCCGCGGATCGGCCGGCTCGTCCGCTCGATCATGCCGCCGGGGGACGGGACGCCGGAGGACGACTACCCGAGCCGGGTGCAGAAGGCCGTCTCCGGCTACGTCCGCGGGCAGATCCTCTTCAGCACGATCATGGGAGCGAGCGCGGGGTGCGCGCTGTGGGTCTACGGGACGCTCGGCATCTTCGAGCAGGGGAAGACGTACGCGCTGGCGTTCGGCGTCTTCTTCGGCGTGATGGAGCTGGTGCCGTTCGTCGGGCCGGTGCTGGGCGCGCTGCCGCCGCTGCTCGTGGCGCTGTTCGACGACCCGCTCACCGCGGTGTGGGTCGGGCTGCTGTTCCTGGCGCTCCAGCAGCTCGAGGGGCACGTGGTCGCTCCGCAGGTCTTCTCCTACACGCTGCGCATCAACCCGCTGCTGGTGATCTTCGCGCTCCTGTTCGGCGCGGAGATCTACGGGTTGCCCGGCGCGCTCATCGCGCTGCCGATCGCGGCCGTGCTGCGCGAGACCGTGATGTACCTGCGCCGCCACCTCGTGCTCGAGCCGTGGGGCGATGCACAGCTCGCGGTGGTCTCCACGGGCGGGCGAAGTCCGCCGCCGTGCGCGGAGTGCGGCGCGGCGACGCGGGCGGGCGACGCGTACTGCCGGCAGTGCGGCAGCGCGCTGCGCTCTAGCCTGCCCGCCGCATGATCGCGGCGGAGGACGTCACCAAGCGCTACGGCGCGCGCGAGGCCCTGCGCGGGGTCAGCTTCCGCGCGCCGCCGGGCGAGCGGCTCGCGGTCATCGGCCCGAACGGGGCGGGGAAGACGACGCTGTTGTCGATCCTCGCCGGGATCGTCGAGCCGTCGAGCGGGAAGGTCGCGATGGACCGCACCGGCTGGGTCCCGCAGGAGCCGGCCGTCTACGGCAAGCTCAGCGTGCGCGAGAACCTGCGCCTGTTCGCCCGGCTCGAGAAGGTCGGGGACGTCGACGCGGCGGTCGACCGCTCGCTCGAGCAGACGGGCCTCACGGACCGCGCGCGCGACGAGCTCTCGACGCTCTCCGGCGGCAACCGCCAGCGCGTGAACATCGCGATCGGGCCGCTCGCCGACCCGCCGGTGCTGCTGCTCGACGAGCCGTCATCGGCGCTCGACCCGCGCCACCGCCAGCGCGTGTGGACGTTCCTCGACCGGCTCGCCACCGCCGGCACCACGATCGTCTTCGCCACCCACGACCTCGCCGAGGCCGCGCGCCACGCCGACCGCGTGCTCGTCCTCGCCGACGGCGAGCTGCTCTTCGGCGGCACGCCCGCCGAGCTCGAGACCGCGGTGGGGTCGGCGAAGGACTTCGAGGCGGCGTTCGTCGCGTACCTGCGGGAGCGCGGGCATTGAGCCGGCGCCGAGGCTCCCCGTGAGGTGGCTGCTCCTCAAGGACCTGCAGATCCTGCGGCGCTCGCCGCTGCTCGTCGCGCTGCTCGTCGCCTACCCGATCCTCGTCGCGCTCCTCATCGGCTTCGCGATCTCCGGCGGGCCCGACAAGCCGACGGTCGCGTTCTACAACGGCGTCCCCTCCGGCGAGTCGACGTTCAGCGTCGGCGGCGAGGAGCGCGACGCCTCGACGTTTGCCGAGCAGCTCTTCGACGCCGTCGAGCCGATCCGCGTCGACAGCCGCGAGGAGGCGATCGAGAAGGTGCAGTCCGGCGAGGCGCTGGGGGCGCTGATCGTCCCGCCCGACGCCGCCGAGAAGCTGCGCGACTCGCTCACGCTCTCGGGCGCGCCCGAGCGGCCGCAGGTCGAGGTCATCTACAACGGCGAGGACCCGGTGAAGCGCCGGTTCGTCGAGTCGACGATCGAGGCGCGCCTCGCGGAGGCCAACCAGGCGCTCAGCGGCGAGATCACGAAGATCGGCGCGAGCTACCTCGACATCCTGCTCAAGGGCGGGACGATCGACCTCTTCCTCCAGGAGTTCGACGTGCTCGGGCTGCAGCGCTCCGAGGAGATCCTGCGCACGCGCGCACAGCAGCTCCCCGAGGGCTCGGCGGCGCGGAAGGAGCTCGAGCGCGTGGCGGAGTTCGCCGGCCTCGCTGTCGACAACCTCGACCTCTCCGACGCGATCCTCGCCTCGATCGGCGAGCCGGTGATCGTCAGGCAGACCGTGCTCGACGGCGCGCGCACCGCGCTCGACAGCTTCGCGGTCGCGGTGGCCGTGACGGTCTCGCTCATGTTCGTGACCGTGCTGCTCGCCGCGGGGATGCTCGCCCTCGAGCGCGAGGAGCACGCGTTCGGGCGCCTCGTGCGCGGCCTCGTGACGCGGCTGGAGCTGCTCGCCGAGAAGGTGATCCTCGCCGCGCTGTGCGCGTTCGCGCTCGCCACGGTGATGGTGGCGGGGCTCAGTGCGTTCGTCGACGTCGCGTGGTCGCAGGCGCCGCTGTGGCTGCTCGCGCTCGCGGCCGGAGCGCTCGCGTTCAGCGCGCTCGGCGTCGCGATCGGCGGTCTCGCACGGGAGGTGCGGGCCGCGTCGCTGCTCGCGTTCCTGCTGTCGCTGCCGATCGCGTTCCTCGCGCTCGTGCCGAGCGGCACGGTGTCGCCGGCGCTCTTCGACGTCATCGAGGCGGTGTCGGCCGCGTTCCCGTTCAAGCCGACGCTCGAGGCGCTCGACCGCACGCTGAACGACAGCGGCCAGGCGATCGCCGGCCCGCTGCTGCACCTCGTCGCGCTCGCGGCGGCGTACCTCGCGCTCGCGCGGGTCGCGATCCGGCGCTTCGCCTAGCCCGCGGAGGGCATCCGGAAGAGCAGCGGCATCCGGACC
>DASZDF010000663.1:0-7004 GCA_035942275.1 Solirubrobacteraceae bacterium
CCGCGAAGGCGCGCGCGACGCGCTCCGCGCCCGGCCGCTTGGCGATCGCCTCGCGTACGGCGGCACGCAGGCGGTCCGGTCGCAGGCGCCTGTGGTGCAGGCGTACGCCGGCTCCCGCGAGCTCGACCCGGCGGGCGACGTCGAACTGGTCGCGGCAGAACGGCACGACGCACACGGGGACGCCGGCGGCGAGCGCCTTCTGCGTCGTCCCCTGGCCACCGTGCGAGACGACGCAGGCGGCGCGCGCGATGACCGGGCCGTGCGGCACGAAGGGCTCGACGCGCGCGTTCGGCGGCGGCGTGAAGGCCTCCGCGTCGTTCGCGGCGGCGGTCGCCACGAGCGCGACGTCCTCGCCGGCGAACGCCTCGAGCGCGGTCGCGATGAGGCGTGCGTCGGCCTGGTAGGCGGTCGACGTGGTGACGAGCACGATCGGCCGGGTCTCGGCGGCCAGCCAGTCAGGCGGGTCGGCCGGCGGCCCCCACGTCCCGGGGCCGACAAGTCGCACGGAGGCGGGCCAGTCGCTGCGCGGGTACTCGTAGGGCTCGGCGGTGAACGCGACGAAGCGGTCCGCCACGCGCCACTGGTCCTCGTAGCGCTCCACGGGCGGGAGCTCGAGCGCCGCCCTCATCTCGTTGCGCAGCGCGACGTGCGGCGCGAGCAGGCGCTCGCCCATCGCCCGCCAGGCACGGTCGCGGGCGCGGCCGAGCGGACCGCCGGCCGGGCGCCACCCGGTGCCGTGCGGCGGCGCGTCACGCGAGGCGAACGGCGGCGGGTAGGGGCAGTACTGCGCCCACGGGAGCCGGGACCGCTCGGCGACGTAGCCCGCGCCCTCGGCGCCGTTGTCGACGATGAGGGCGTCCGGTCGCACGGCGTCGATCGCGCGCCGCATGTCGGGGATCTCGAGCTCCGCGCGCGCCTCGTAGAAGCGCAGGATCCGGCGCATCGCGTCGAGCTGCATGCGCGCTCGCCAGTCGTCGAGCTGGATCGCCTCGATGGCGGGGTCGACGGCGACGGTGTCCAGCCCGAGCGCACGCAGGCGCTCGACCTGCACGGCCTCGGTCCAGAGATGGACGTCGTGGCCGCGGCGGCGCAGCTCGAGCAGCATGTCCACGATCGGGAAGACCTGCCCGGGCGCCGGAGTCGTGTAGGCGAGGAATCGCGCCATCAGGGCGATCCTTTCGGTGCGGTGACCATCTCGGTCACGATCTGCTCGGCCGCGGCGCGACCGAGTCCCATCTCGCGGCGCAGCAGCTTCCAGACCAGGAGGTCCGTCGCCACCACGGTCGCGACCAGCCGCCGTTCGCGCTCTGCGCCGCGGAGGCCGTCGAGCAGCGGCGCGAACGTGCGCTCCACCCACGCGCGATGCCACGCGCGGCCGCCGTCGGTCATCTCGCGGACGGCCGGGATGCGGTGCTCCTGGGCGAGCAGCCGCAGCGCCGCGTCGCCGTCGGCCTCGTACGAGTCGTAGAGGACGCGGACCGCCGCGCGGACGTCGCCGACCGGCGCCGTGTCGCGCTGCGCGCCCACCGGGGCCATCTTCCAGCGCCAGGCCGCGACGAACAGCGCGTCCTTCGGGCCGAAGCGCGCGTGCAGCGTCTGCACGGTCACCCCCGCCTCCGCGGCGACGTCCCCTAGCCGGACCTCCTCGTACGGCCGGTCCGCGAAGAGCCTCCACGCCGTCGCGAGCATCCGCTCTCGCGTCTCGGCCGCCGCCTCCGCTCGCGCGACCATCCGGTACCGCCGCTTGGGAGAGGTGCCCGCGGACATTTCGCTTGATGCACCATAAGGTCAAAAGCTGCCGTCGTCAACCGACGCCGGCTCACGGCGCGCCGCTGCGCCCGTGCGCCTCGAAGAAGCGGACGTAGCGGCACATCAGCAGCGCCCGGAGGAGGTCGAAGCGATAGAAGCGGGTCGTCCGCTCCCATCGGGCGTGCGCGCTCGTCCGGTCGGGCCACGCGCGCAGGGCGGCGTCCATCCGGTCGAGGTCGAGCAGCTCGCGGCAGGCGGCGTGCTCGCGCGCCGCCGCGAGCTCGTCGGCCAGCTCGTCGCGACGCTCGCTGAGCACCTCGAGCCAGTCGGGGAGCTGGGCGCCGCGCCGGGTGCGCTCGACGATCGAGGGCGGCAGGCGGTCGGCCATCGCGTCGCGGGCGACGACGCGGGTGCGGCCGCCGCGGCGGCGCGCCCACGGCGGCTGCGCGGCGCACACCTCGATCACGCGGATGTCGCTCGTCGGATCGGCTCTCCGGACGCCGGCGAGCGCGTCGCGGACCGCGCTCGACTCGGCGATGAACCCGCTGGTCATGATCAGCCGCAGCGCCCGCGCGCGCATCGCGTTCCGGGGGACCGGATCGAAGAGGCGGGCGTGCTGCGCGACGATCGCCTCGGTGGCGGGGCCGGCGAACGGCAGGCCCGCCGCGGCCGGGAGCCCCGCCCGGCGGGCCAGCAGGTCGCCGCGAACCCGGTGGGCGGCCGGCGGGAGGAGCTGGCGGACGACCTCCCGCGCGCCGGTCCGGGGACCGAGCGCGGCGCACTCGCGAGCGAACGCGCGGAACCGGCCGTGGGCGACGAGAGCGGCGAGCCAGGACGGGTCGTCGGCGGAGAAGAACGTGTTGCCCCGCGCGCCGGTGAGCAGCGTGCGGACGCCGTCGGCGGCCGCCCGGCGCTGGGCCTCGGCCATCCACAGCTCGTTGCAGGGGTTGCGCGGCGGGGGCGAGCCGGCGGCGAAGCGCGCGTCGTAGGAGGCGAGGATCGGCGCCGCGTCGCCGCCGACGAACGACGGGCGCAGGTTCGGGTACCGGGTCGCGAGCTCGCGGACGAGCGGTGACTCGTCGGCGTCGACGCCGGGTCCGGTCGGGCCCGTCCAGCCGGGCGACGGCACCGCCGTGTACGTCGGCAGGACGTCGTCCGGCCTCAGCCGCGCCGCCGTCGCGGCGACCGACGTCGAGTCCAGCCCGCCGCTGAGCAGGACCCCGGCCCGCTCGCCCGGGGGCAGGCGGCGCTCCACGGCCGTGTCGAACGCCTCGCGCAGCTCGGCGGCGTAGGCCTCCGGCGTGCCGTGCTCGACGATCCGCTCCGGGTCCAGGGCCCAGTACCGGCGGCGGCGCAGGCCGTCCCCGTCGATCCACGCGCAGTGGCCCGCCGGCAGCGTCGTGACCCCGGCGACGAAGGTCCGCTCGGTCTCCGTCACGAGCGCCAACCACTCCCCCACGCGCACCCGGTCCAGGTCGTGACCCACGCCCTCCAGCGCGCACAGGGACAGCGCCGTCGTCGCGAACGCCACGACCCCCCGGCGCTGATGGACCACGAGCGGACGGACGCCGAGCTGGTCGCGGGCGATCAGCACCCCGCCGCGGCGGCCGTCGGCGAGCGCGAACGCGAAGTCGCCGCTGAGACGGTCCAGGCAGCCTGCGCCCCAGCGCTCGTAGGCGGCGAGGATCAGCTGCGGGTCCGAGGGCGGGCGCGTCCCCAGAGCCGCCTCGAGCTCCGCCCGGCAGTCGAGGACGGCGTCGGCCACGAGGCACAGGGCGCCGTCCGCGGACCGCACGGGCTCGCCGCCGCAGACGCCGAGCGCGACCCCGACCCGCCCGGCGCGCCCCTGCCACAGGCCCTCGCCGCTGGCTTCCAGCGGGCGGAGCGCGCCCAGGACGCCGGCGAGGTCCCGCGCGCCGAACGGCCGCCCGTCGGTTCCCACCGCCCCGCAGATCGCGGTCATCGCGTCAGCTCGCGGACGCGGTCGAGGACCCGCGGCAGGAGCGACCAGTCGGGCGGGCGGCTGAGCTCCCAGGCGGGCAGGGCGGCGAAGTCCAGCAGCCGCTGCGGGTCGGTCACGCCGCGCCGGTGCCACCCCTGGCGCCGCGCGATGCGCGCGACGCGCTCCGCCGTGGGCAGCTCGCGGACGGCGACCTCGTCCGCCCAGTTCAGGAAGAGCCACCCCGCCAGCGGCGCGTCGGGCGGCGGGGCGTCGAGGAAGAGGCGCTCCCTCGCGCCTCGGCGGACGGTCACGACCCGGTCCGCCACGCCGAGCTGCGCGGCGGCGCCCGGACGCAGGTCGACGCAGCGCGCGCCCGACAGGCACCGGTCCCCGTCGACCACGAGCGTGTCGTCCCCGAGGACCGGCAGGCCGGCCTGCGCCACGGCGGCCATCAGCGTGCTCTTGCCGTCGTGGCGCTCGCCGACCACCGCCCAGGCGCGCCCGCCGTCGACGAACGCGCCGGCGTGGAAGGCCAGGCGGCCGTCGAGCCACTGCGCGTAGAGCGCGCCGAGCATCCCCAGGCGTGGATGCACGATCTCGTCGGACGTCGGATCGCCGCCCCGGAACGCCGCGACGCCCGCCCGGCGATCCACCGAGACGTGCACTCCGGGCGCGTCCGGGTAGCGCGCGACGTCGTCCTCCAGCAGCGTCCCGCCGGCGTCCGCGGGGCGCGGGTCGACGACGATCCGGACCGTCGGCCAGTCGGGCTGGGCCGGGACCAGGAGGCGTTCTTCTGCCTCCAGGCCGGCGACGGCGAGACCGTAGGCGCCACGATCCGGGCGGCCATCCTCGCCGCGTTTTACACTGCTGCTTCCCCGAGACAAGGACGGAACTATGAGCGAGAACCGTGTCGAGACGCCGGAGCCGGCCGAGACCCACGACGTCGTCGAGGACTACGCGAGCCCGGCGCTGACCGACCTCGGGTCGTTCGCCGAGCTCACGCAGAACGGCCTCAGCGGGAACGTCGACGCAGAGGGCATGTCATAGCCACGCTCGTCGCCCCCGACACCGACGCGCTCCGGCACGAGCTGGCGCAGCACCACGCCGTCGTCCTGCGCTCGTTCCTCGACGGCGACGAGCGCGAGTGGATCAGGCGGGAGCTCGGAGACGCCACGTTCCGCCCGAACACGATCGAGGCGACGGGCAAGACCGAGCTGCTCATGGAGCCGAACGGCGTCTCGGCGCTGCTCCTGTTCAAGCTCTGCGATCCGGCGACGTTCGACCTCGTCGAGCGCGTCACCGGCTGCGACCCGATCGGCCACTTCCACGGGCGCACGTACCGCATGATCCCGGGGGCCGGCCACGTCTCGCCCTGGCACGACGACGCCGTGATGGGCCGCCTCGCCGCGTTCACGATCAACCTCAGCCCGGAGCCGTTCGAGGGCGCGCGGCTGCAGGTCAAGGACGCCGCGACCGACGAGCTGCTGACCGAGGTCGACGACCTCGACTTCGGCGACGCCGTGCTCATCCGGATCTCCAAGGCCTACCAGCACCGCAACAGCCCGCTGCTCGGGACGGCGCCCAAGACGTCCTACGCCGGCTTCTTCTACCCGGGCGACGTCTCCCCCCTGGTGCGCCGATGACGGTCCTCCGCCTGCGGACCGACGACCTCTTCTGGCGCGAGTCCGGGCGCGAGATCGTCGGGCTCGACGCGGCGACGTCGCGGTACTTCTCCGCGAACCCGAGCGCGGCGGCGCTGTGGGAGCGGCTGCGCGAGGGCGCGACGGCCGCCGACCTGGCCGACGCGCTGTGCGAGCGCTACGGCGTCTCGCGCGACCTCGCCGAGGCGGACGTCGCGAAGTTCGTGGACCAGCTCTCCGCGCGCGGCCTGCTCGACCCGTAGGCGTCAGGCGCCGCCCGCGAGGCGACCCGCCGCCGCGGTCAGGCCCTTGATCAGCTCGACGGCGTCGTCCGGTTGCGACCCGGGACCGAAGACCTCGCGAACGCCCCAGGCCCGCAGCTGATCGGCGTCGGCCGGGGGGATGTTGCCGCCGGCGATGACGACCACGTCGTCGAGCTCGTGGCGGGGCAGCTCGCGCATGACCTCCTCGAAGACCGCGAGGTGGGCACCCGACGAGCTGGAGATCCCGATCACGTCGACGTCCTCCTGCACCGCCGTCGCCACGATCTCCGAGGGCAGGAGGAAGTTGGTGAAGACGACCTCGAACGACTCGTCGCGGAAGCGCTTGGCCAGGTAGCGGACGCCGCGGTCGTGGCAGTCGTGCGTGGGCTTGGTGAGGAGGATGCGGACCATGCTCAGAGGACGTGCGGCGGGCGCCAGCCGAGCGCGCCCTTCAGGGCGGCCATCATCTCGCCGGTCGAGGCCTCGGCGCGGGCCGCCTCGATGGCGGCCTCCATGAGGCGGTCGTCGCCGAGGTCGGCCACGTCGCGACGCGCGAACTCCTCGGCCGCCTCGCGCAGGCGCCCGATGGCGTCGTCGAAGCGCGCCGCGTCCCGGGTCGCCCGCAGCTCCTGGATGCGCTGCACGGCGATCGCCTCGACGTCGGGGTCGACCTGGAAGACGGGGGTCGACGGCTCCTCGTCGGCGGTGTAGCAGTTGACGCCCACCACGCGGCGTCGGCCGGAATCGACGTCCTCGCGCCAGCGGCTCGCCGACTCCTCCACCTCCGCGCGGATCCAGTCGATCTCCTGGGCGGCGGTGTAGCCGCCGAGCTCCTCGATCCGCTCGACGAACTTCACGGCCTCCTGGGCGACCGAGTCGGTCAGCGACTCGACGTAGTACGACCCCGCGAGCGGGTCCGTGACCGCCGTGACGTTCGTCTCCTCCTGGATGACCTGCTGGGTGCGCAGCGCGAGCGTCGCCGCCTCCTCGGTGGGGATGGCCAGCGCCTCGTCGTAGGCGGAGACCTCCATCGCCTGCGTCCCCGCGAGCGCGGCCCCGAGCGTGTGCAGCGTCGCCCGGATGAGGTTGACCTGCGGCTGCTGGGCGGTGAGCACCGCGCCGGAGGTGTGCGTGTGGATGCGGACGTGCATCGAGCGCGGGTCCTGCGCGCCGAAGCGCTCGTGCATGGTCGTCGCCCACAGCCGGCGCATCGCGCGGACCTTGCAGATCTCCTCGAAGAAGTCGTTGGCCTGCGCGATCTGGAAGCCAAAGCGCGGCAGGAACGAGTCGGGCTCCAGCCCGGCCTCGACGCACGCGCGGACCAGGTCGATCCCGTAGGCGAGCATCAGCCCGATCTCCTGCACCGCCGTCCCGCCGGCCTCCTCGACGCCGTAGGCGAAGAAGTTCGTC
>DASZDF010000664.1:0-2014 GCA_035942275.1 Solirubrobacteraceae bacterium
GCGAGGACCACGCCGTCGTGCTCGACGCGGACGTGCTTCGTGCTCCGCCGTGTCTCGATGCGGTGCGCTGAGGTCTGCATGCCTCCGAGGCTACCCGCGACGCCTGCGCGGCTTGCAGCGCCGGAACGTCCGCGCTCGCTCGACGACCCGCCCGGCGAGGGCGTGGACACGCACGACGACCCTCGTCCGCGCGCGGCGGACCCGGACGAAGAAGGGGTCGTCCGCCTGCGCTCCCACGAGCGTCCCGGCGCGCCGCCCGTTGACGAGGAACTCCGTGCGCACGATCGGGACACCCGGCGGCCCCTTCGCCTGCAGCCTCAGCCGCGAGCCGCGCCGCCTGCACCGGCGGGTGGAGGGGAGCGTCGTGGCGTCGGCGGCGTTGAACGGCGGGACCGGCGGGAGCACGAACGGCGGGACCGGCGGCTGCTCGGTCCCGCCGACCGTCACCGTGGTGGTCGCGGGCGAGCCGACGGCCGCGTCGCCGGTCGCATCCGACAGCGTGGCCGTGAACGTCTCCACCGGCTCGAACGCGCCGTCGTCGGCGACCGGCACCTCGACGACCTGCAGCGCCTCGTTGGGCCCGAACGTGACCACCTGGTCGACGGCCGTGTAGTCGGAGCCCGCCTGCGCCGTGCCGTCGGCGCTGCGCACGCGCACGGCGCCCACGCCGAGCGGCGGCGGGCCGCCGCGGAAGACGAGCAGCCTCACGAAGCTGCCCTCGACCGCGTTGACGGCGGTCTCGAAGGTCACCGGCGAGCGGGGGCGCGTCCTGAGCTGGAGCGAGTACCCGCCGATGACGAAGCCCTCGTCGGTCTCCGGGTCGTCGTCCTCGATCCACAGCTTCCACTGCCCGTCGGCGGGCGTGAGGTCGAAGGCAGCGAGCGAGCTGCCGTGCGGGCCGGCAGGTGCCGGGGCGGCGAGCGCGTGATCGCCGGGCCCGGCGCTCGGGCGGTACGTACCGGAGTCGCAGAGGGATCCGCCCGGGAAGCTCGCCGGGGCCTCGTCGTCGACGTCCCAGTCGCGGTCGACGATCTCGGTGCCCTCGCACCGGTTCGCGAGGAGCAGCGCCCTCTGGCCCTGCGGGCCCTGCAGCAGGATGTCGAGGTCCGCCGGGTTGGCGTGGGTGACGCCGTCGAGGAGGACGTCGACGTCGGTGACGATGCCGCCGCCCGCGACCTCCTCCATCGCGGGGTACGGCGCGGCGAGACCCGTCGCGGCGGGGCCGCCGGCGATCTGGATCTCCGAGCTCCCCGTCGCGATCGCGATGGAGAAGCCGCCCTCGATCGCACCGGTGCCGCCGGCGGCGTCGTCCATGACGTACAGGCGCCAGCGGCCGTTCGGGTTCTCCCCGTCGAACAGGCTGAGCTCGTCGCCGTCGGGCGTCCCGACCTGCTCCGGGTAGGGGTCGCCGGGCTCGTAGCCCTCCGGCCTGAACGCCATCGCGAGGTTGCACGCCCCGGCGTCGCTGACGTCCGCGGGCGCTTCGTCGTCGAAGTTCCAGTAGCGATCCTCTTCGACGTCCGCCGTCCCGCAGGCGTCGGACATGAGCAGGACCTTGGTCCCGCCGGGCGAGACGAGGACGATCTCGAGGTCGTCGGGGTTCGTGTGGTTGACCCTGTAGAGGGAGAGGTCGACGTCGGTGATCAGGCCTGGCTCGGCGTGGACGCCGCCGCCCGGGATCACCGCTGGGAAGGGGCTCGCGTTGCCCTGCGTGTCCGTGGCGGGGATCGTGATCGCCTGGGTCGAGACGTGCAGGTCGGCGTGCGCCGTGCCGGTGACCGCGAAGGACGCCGTGGCGACGAGTGCGGCGGCGGCGAGGCGGCGCATCGGCAGACGCTATCCGAGTAAGGGGTCGGCGACCCGAAGCCGCTCCATCCTCCCGATGTAAGGCGGGCGTCTTACGGCCAGTGTGCACGCTCATGAACAGCCACCTGCACCACACCGTCGTCCTCGCTCGTCTCGCCGACTTCCGCTTCGTGGCGGAGCGCGAGCGCAGCGCCCAGCGGGTCCGGCC
>DASZDF010000665.1:0-3275 GCA_035942275.1 Solirubrobacteraceae bacterium
CCTCGAGGCCGTCGCCGACGACGTCCGCCAGCCGCCGCTCCGCCTCCTCGGGCGTCCGCCCGGGCGCGTAGCGGTAGTTGCCGCTCTCCTCGGCCCGGTCCGGGATCACGTTCTGCGCGATGCCGCCCGAGACCATCACCACCGACATCGCCTCGGTGAACGTCAGGCCGTCGAACTCGCGCTCCTCGTACGGCTGCTCGGCGACCGCCGCGATCTGCGTCGCGAGGCGGGGGATCGCGTTGTCGGCGGTCCACGGCCGGGCCGAGTGGCCGCTGCGACCGGAGGCGACGACGCGCGCGTTGATGTTCCCCACGCACCCGGCGTGCAGCGCGTTCGACGTCGGCTCCATGACGATCGCCAGGTCGGTGTCGCGCAGCACCGGCTCGCGCTCGAGCAGCGGCGTGAGCGCGGACTCGACGTGCGGCAGCTCCTCACGCGGGAAGAAGACGAACCCGAAGGGAGCGCCGGCGAGCGCCAGCTCGACCATGACCGCGAGCGCGCCCTTCATGTCGGCCGCGCCGAGCCCGTGGACGGCGCCGTCCTCGATCCGGCCGGGGATGTTGCCCTGCGCGGGGACCGTGTCGAAGTGGCCCGCGAGCAGGATCCGGGCCTCCGGATTGACCACGACGCAGCCGTCGCCGGCGTCCTGCGCGCCCAGCAGCGTGCGGACGTGGGCGGCGATCCGCGCCTCGTCGCGCGACTCGCTGGGGAGGTCGACGAGCTCCAGAGCGCGTTCTGCCAGTCGCTGCGCGAGCATTCCGCGGCGGAGGCTATGAGGTATTGCGGAATCGACGTCTCGGCCGCGGAGGGCGGCCAGCAGCTCGTGACCCTGCACGAGCGCCGCGGCGTGGCGTCCGGCGAGCTCGTCGCGACGTTCTACGAGCCGGGCAGCGTCGAGCAGATCGCGCGCACCGTCCGGGGGTTCGGAGGGGAGGCCGTCGTCGCCATCGACGCACCGTCCGGACACCGCCTCGACCTCCTCGCGCCCGACCGCCCGCTGCGGGCAGCGCTGAACCTGCCCGAGGGGCGCTACGAGCGCGCCCGCGTCTGCGACGCGCTGCTCTTCCGCCGCCGGCTGCCGCTCTACCCGGTGCCGTCGGCCGGGCAGGCCCTGGCGAAGTGGGAGGCGTGGATCGGTGTCGGCTTCCAGCTCTTCGACGCGCTCGAGCCGCTCGGGCTCTACCGCCCGGACCAGCGCGGGGCGGTCGAGGGCCCGGTGGGGGAGGGCGCGCTGCGCCACGGACGCGTGTGCGAGACGTACCCCGACGCGGTCTTCTGCTCGCTGCTCGGCCATCGGCCGCCGCCGAAGCGCACGCCGGGCGGCCTGCAGCAGCGGATCGCGGCGCTGCGCCTGCGCGACGTGGTCGACGACGACGGTGGCCTCTGGCAGCGGACCGTCGACGAGCTCGACGCCTGCGCGGCCGCGTACGCGGCGTTCGCGCTGGCCGAGGGCTTCGGCTCGTGGGTCGGCGACGCGGAGGAGGGCGTCATCGTGCTCCCCGTCGCGGAGCTCGAGTCGACCTACGCCCCGCTCCCGCCGCCGCGCCGCGCGCCGCTCGCGTAAGCGGCCCCGCGGGTCCGCTAGGTTCCGCGCGGTGGAAGACGACGTTCGGCGCATCCTGCTCACCGAGCTGATCGACGACGCGGGGCTGTTCCCTCCGGCGCGCAAGCCGATGGAGCAGGCCGTGGCCGATCACCGGGCGGCGCGCGGCGGGCCCCACAGCTGGATGCTCGGGCGGTTCCTGTGCCCCGCGTCGCGGCTGGACGAGCTCGCGGCCGCGGGGGCCGACGCCGGCCGGCGGGTGGGGGCGATCCTCGACGGCGACGACTGGCGCGCCGACCTCGAGCGGGCGCGTGCGCACGACGACGTGGTCCTCGTCGAGGCTCGCAAGCCGCTCGACGGCGTCGCCGAGTTCCTCGAGGAGGCGGGGCCGATCGAGGTCTTCCTCGAGGTGCTGTCGCGCGACCCGCGGGAGCTGACCGCCGCGCTCGAGGACCTGGCAGTCGCGGGCGCCGGCGCGAAGCTCCGGTGCGGCGGCCTCACTCCGGACGCGTTCCCGCCAGACGCGGCCGTCGCGCACTTCATCCGCGAGTGCATCCGCCTCGCGCTGCCGTTCAAGGCGACGGCGGGCCTGCACCACCCGTTCCGCGCGCGGGACGAGGAGATCGGCGTCCTGCAGCACGGGTTCGTCAACCTCCTCGCCGCCGCCGCGTTCCCGCAGGCCGACGCCGAGGCGATCGTCGCCGAGGAGGACCCGCAGGCCTTCACGCTCACGGCGACGAGCTTCGGCTGGCGCGACCACCTCGCAGGTCCGGACGAGGCCCCGGCGGCCCGCGCGCTCTTCACCGCCTACGGGAGCTGCAGCTTCGCCGAGCCCGTCGACGACCTCACCGCGCACGGGATCCTCGAAGCGCCCGCCCGTGCCTGACGACGGCTTCGGCATCGACAACCTGCCCTACGGGATCGTGGGCGGGAGGCCGGCGGTGCGGCTCGGCGACGACGCGGTCGACCTCGGCGCGCTCGGCCTGACCTCGGTGCCGGCCGACGTGTTCGAGCAGCCGACCCTCAACGCCTTCATCGCGCTCGGGCGCCCGGCGTGGGACGCCGCGCGGCAGGAGCTGCGCCAGGCGATCGACGAGGGACGGCACGAGCGCGCGCTGACGCCGCTCGCCGGCGCCGAGGTGACGCTGCCGATCGACGTCGGCGACTACGTCGACTTCTACGCGTCGATCGAGCACGCCTCGAACCTCGGCCGCATGTTCCGGCCGGACAGCGACCCGTTGATGCCGAACTGGCGCCACCTGCCGGTCGGCTACCACGGTCGCGCCGGGACGGTCGTCGTGAGCGGGACCGCGATCCGCCGCCCAAACGGCCAACGCCCGCCGGCCGAGCCGGGCGGGCCGCCGACCTTCGGCCCCGAGCCTCGGCTCGACATCGAGCTGGAGCTGGGCTTCGCTCACCGGCCCCGGCCCCGCGCTGGGGACGCCGGTCGCCGCGGCGGACGCTGCCGACCACCTGTTCGGGGTGACGCTCGTCAACGACTGGAGCGCACGGGCGATCCAGCGCTGGGAGTACCAGCCGCTCGGCCCGTTCCTCGGGAAGTCGTTCGCGACCTCGATCGCCCCGTGGGTCGTCCCGGTCGCGGCGCTCGACCCGTTCCGCGTCCCGGGGCCGGTCCAGGACCCCGAGCCGTCCGTCTACCTCCGCACGAGCGAGTCGTGGACGTTCGACCTCGACCTCGAGATCGAGCTGAACGGCACGGTCGTCAGCCGCA
>DASZDF010000666.1:0-10193 GCA_035942275.1 Solirubrobacteraceae bacterium
CCGCGGCGACCGCGCCCCCGCGAAGCGGCTGGCCGCCGGCGCCCTGCTCCGGCCTCGGGTCGACCCCACCGGCTTCAACGCCGGGGCGGCGGTCGCGGGAAGCTGCGAGGAGCGCACGATGCCCTGGCCGCGGACGCTGCCCCGCGAGGAGCGCCCGGCGGAGATGGCGCGCCGCCTCGCGGAGATCCCGCCCTCCGCGTTCGCGCCGTTCGACCCCGGTGTCGCGGCGGCGCTGTCGGACGCGCCGCAGTGCTTCGACTGGCCGGCGGCGGCGGACTCGCAGATCGTGCGCGGGCCGCTCCCGAGCGTGCCCACGCTCGTGCTCGCCGGCGAGGCGGACCTGCGCGTTCCGGCGCCCGCCGTCGCCGCGCTCGCCGAGCGCATCCCGGGAGCGCGGCTGATCGTCGCCGGCGACGTCGGCCACGGGGTGCTCGGCGAGGATCCGACCGCCTGCGCCTCGCGCGCGCTCGCGGCGCTGCTCGCGGGTGCGACACCGGGCGACTGCGCTCCCGCCGGCCTGCACGCGCGCCCGCGGTTCGCGCGCCGGCTCGCCGACGTTGCGGGCGCGTCGTTTCGCGCCCGCGTCGTCAACGCCGCCGTCCTGACCGCGACCGACGCGATCAACCAGGCGGCGATGCGCATCGATGCGCTGCGGCGGACCGAGGCGACGGTCGCGTTCCCAGGGCTTCGCGGCGGCAGGGCGCGGGGGGACGAGGACCGCGTCGCGCTCGACGGCGCGCAGTGGATCCGTGGGCTGCGCGTCAGCGGCGTCGCCCGCGCGGACGGGCGGCACGAGCTGCGCCTGCGCGGCCTCGCTCGCGGCGCCCTCCGCGTGCGCGGGACGCGCTACACCGGCCGCATCGGCGGCGCGCGCGTCAGCGGCCGGCTCAGGCTGCGCGAGGTGGGCGCGGCCGGCACGCCGGTCGGCGCGATGCTCTGAGCCCGCGCGGCGCCGCCGCTTCCGTCAGGCGCCCATCGCCGCGTACACCAGCTCGTACGCCCGCACCGCGTCCTTGTCCTGCTGCGCCGCCCGCAGCGCGGCCTCGTCGATCCGCGACGCGATCCCGTCGATGAACCGCCATTGGAGCACGGAGCGGCGCACGGCCCCGACCTGGTCCTCCGTGTACGGGTAGAGGTCGAAGCCGAGGCGCTCTCCGTTGTCGCCGTAGCCCGCCCGCCGCAGCTCCAGCGCCAGCTCGAGCGTCTCCATGAACGCGGTGGCGCCGACCATGTTGTCGTCGTCGAACGTCCCCCAGCCGGAATTCGCGTGCTGGTGGCCGAGCAGCCCCTCGGCGTTCAGCAGCGCCGCGTACTCCGGCAGGTGCTCGCCGTTCATGATCAGGTGCTGCCAGTCCATGTTGACCTGCACGTTGTCGATCCCGCGCGTGCGCAGCGTGTGGATGACGTGGAGGGTCATCCCGATGTTGCGCATGAAGATCTTCATCGCGGGCTCGGAGTTCTTGTGCTCGAGGAAGAGCTTGATGCCGCGGTCGGCGCAGCGCTGGGCGATCTCGCCGATGCCGTCGATGAACCGCGCCCACGAGTCCGCGTAGGGCGTCTGGAACGGGTAGTTGTAGCCCTCGACGCCGGGCCAGACGATGAGCTGCGCGCCGACGTCCGCCGCGAAGTCCGCGGCGCGCACGCCGCCCTCCACCGCCGCCGCGCGCGTCGCGTCGTCGGGGGAGGAGAGCCCGCCCTTGCCGAAGCGCGGGTCGAGGTGCGTGCCGGTCGCGATCGCGTAGATGCCGTGGCCGTCGAGCGCGGCGCGGACCTCGTCGAGGTTCTCCTCGGAGAGCTCCTGCGGGTAGTGGAACTCGTAGTCGTCCATGAGGTCGCCGAGGCCGGCGACCGCGCGCGCCACCTTCTCGTGCGTCGGCTCGTCGTGCTCGGGCTGGTAGCCGCCGGGCACGAAGCGGGTGACCATCGGGCCCAGGGCCCAGATGCCGAGACTCGTCTTCACAGCTCCACCACCTCTTTCCGTGCCGCGCTGCGCCGCGCGGCCTCCAGGATCTCCAGGCCCGCGACGCTGTCGCGGGGATCGACCGGCGCCGGGGCGTCGCCGGCCAGCCAGTCGCGGACGCCCGCGTAGAAGCCGCGGTAGTCGCCGGCCTCGAGCGGCTGCGCGCGCTCTCCGTCCGCGTCGACGAGCCGGCCGGGCGGCGTCTCGCCGAAGCCGTCGTCGCCGATCCGCATGCCGTCGAGGAGCTGGCGCTCCTGCGGGTCGAGGCCGTCGACGACGAGCCCGCCGAGCGACCCGTTGACGACCATCCGCGGCCCGCCGGCCGCGGTGATCGCGCTCATCCACAGGTGCGACCGTTCGCCGCCGGGGTGCTCGAGCGCGACGAACACGTCGTCGTCCACCCCCGCGCCCTCGCGCCGGCGCTCGATCTCCGCGTACACGCGCACGGGGTGGCCGAAGAGGAGGCGGGCCTGGTCGACGAGGTGCGCGCCGAGGTCGAGGAGCTGCCCGCCGCCCTCCTCCTCGGCGGCCCGCTCGCGCCAGCCCTCCGAGACCGCGGGGCGGAAGCGCTCGAAGCGCGACTCGAAGCGCAGCACGCGGCCCAGCGCGCCCGCGTCGAGCAGGCGGCGCAGGGTGACGAAGTCGCCGTCCCACCGGCGGTTCTGGAACACGGTCACCGGCACGCCCGCCGCCTCCGACGCCTCGACGACGCGCGCGGCGTCGGCGGCCGTGACCGCGAACGGCTTGTCGACGACGACCGGAACCCCGCGCCCGATCGCCTCGAGCGCGAGCGGCGCGTGGAAGCGGTTGGGCGTGGCGACGACGACGGCGTCCACGTCCCACGCCTCCTCGACCGACGCGACCACGGCGGCGTCCGGGTAGCGCTCCCGCGCCCGCGCCGCGCGAGCCTCGTTCGACGTCACGATCACGCTGACCTCGAGCCCGTCGACCGCGTCGATGTAGGGCGCGTGGAAGACCGCGCCCGCGAGGCCGTAGCCGACGACCGCGAGCCTCATGCCAGCAACGCCTCGATCACGCGGGCCTGGGCGACGGCGTCCTCTCGCCCGAGCAGCGGCGGGCGGCCGTCCTCGATCGCGCGCGAGACGTCCTCGAGCTCGAGCCGGTACGAGTTCGCCCGCTTGACGTTCACGCGCTTCCCGTTCACGACGATGCACGGCTTGCGCGCGTGCCACGGGTCGTCGAGGACGATCGTCCCGCCGTCGCCGACGACCTCGAGCGACTCGCGCTCGGGCAGGTCGAAGCCGCAGTCGAACGTCGCGAGCGCGCCGCTCTCGAAGCGCATGACCCCGGCGAAGTTGCGGTCGACGCCGTCGCCCACGCCGAGGCCGCGGACCTCGGAGGGCTCGCCCAGCACGAGCCGGATCCCGCTCACGCAGTAGCACCCGACGTCCATCAGCGACCCGCCGTCGAGGCCCGGGTCCCACCGCACGTCGCCCGGCGCGTCGAGCGGGAAGGAGAACGTCGCCCGCACGAGCTTCACCGGCGCCACCCGCTCGAGCAGGTCCACGAGCTTGCGCGTCTGCGGATGGTGGCGCCACATGTACGCCTCGCTCAGCACGAGCCCGCGCGACTCCGCCACGTCGAACGCCCGCTCGACCTCCGCGGCCCGCCGGTCGAACGGCTTCTCCACGAGGACGTGCTTGCCGGCCTCCAGCGCGCGGATCGACCAGTCGACGTGCATGCCGTTCGGCAGGGAGACGTAGACCGCGTCCACCTCGGGGTCGGCGAGCAGGGCCTCGTAGGAGCCGTGCCAGCGCGCGATGCCCTTCTCCCGCGCGTACGCCTCCGCCCGCTCCGCCGACCGCGACGCGACCGTGACGACCATCTCCGGCGCCGCCGCGAGGATCGCGTCGTTGATCCGGGCCGTCGAGAGGAGCCCCCAGCTCACCCCCACGAGGGCTCGTCCATCGGGCGGTAGGACACCGTGAGCATCCGCACCCCGCGCGGGCGGGTGACGCAGAACACCACGGCCTCCGCGGCCTCCTCCGCGGACATCATCCCCTCGAGCACCTCCGGCGGGCGGCCGGTGTCGAGCGCGAAGTCGGTCGCGACGCCGCCCGGGCAGACGTTCGTGCACCGCACGCCGTGCTCGCGCATCTCGTGGTCGAGCGAGCGGGTGAACCCGACCTGCCCGAACTTCGAGGCGTTGTAGACCGTCTCGCCCGGGAACGCCCGCAGCCCCGCCACCGACGCCAGCGACACGAAGTCGCCGCCGCCGGCCTCGATGAGGTGCGGCAGCGTCGAGCGCGCGGTGTAGAGCGTCCCCTTGAGGTTCACGTCGATCATCTGCTCGATGTGCTCGTCGGCGAGGTCGAGGAAGTTGCCGTACGCGCCCATCCCCGCGTTGGCGACGACGAGGTCGAGGCCGCCGAGCTCCGCGACCGCGGCGTACACGGCCTCCTTGACCGACGCCGCGTCGCTGACGTCGCACTGCAGCCCGAGCCCGACCCCGAGGTCGTTGCCGGATCGCGAGGCGAGCGCCACGCGGGCGCCCTCCTCGGCGAACCGACGGGCGATCGCGGCGCCGATGCCGCGACTCGCCCCGGTGACGAAGGCGCGCCTTCCCTCCAGCGCGCCGCTCATGCTCTGCCTGCCGACTCGCGACCCCGACGCGAGACTGAGTCGACGGTGACGGCCAGCAGCAGCACGCCGCCGGTGATGACGAACTTCTCGCCCGACCCCAGGCCCAGCAGGCCGAGCCCGTTGTCGATCGAGGCGATCACGAGCGCGCCGAGCAAGGCGCTCTTGATGTGCCCGCGGCCGCCGAACAGCGACGTGCCGCCGATCACCGCCGCGGCGATCGAGTAGAGGAGGATCGAGCCCCCGCCCGCGTTCGTGTCCACCGAGCGCAGCCGCGAGGCGAGGATGATCCCGCCGAGCGCCGCCATCAGCGAGCAGATCGCGAACACCGCGATCTTGATCCGGTCGACGTTGATGCCCGCGCGGCGCGCGGCCTCCTGGTTGCCGCCGACGGCGTACACGTAGCGGCCGAACTTCGTCCGCCGCGCGACCCACGTCCAGAAGACGAGCAGCGCGCCGACGAGCACGGCGACGTACGGCACCCCGCGGTCGTCGTTGCAGACGTAGACGACGAGCGCCAGCGCGACCGCGAGCCCGGCGATCCGCGCCCCGACGATGACCATCGGGTCGTTCGGCAGCCCCGACTTCGCCCGCTTGCGCAGGCCGTTGAGCTGCACCGCCGCGTACAGGCCGACCGCGACGAGCACGAGCAGCCACGCCATCCCGTCCGACAGGAAGTCGTTGGCGAACCCGATGATGAAGTCGTCCTGCAGGATCACGGTGCCGCGACTGCCGATGAGCAGCAGCACGACGCCGTTCCACGCGAGCAGGCCGGCCAGCGTGACGACGAAGGAGGGAACCCCGACCTTCGTGATGATCACCCCGTGCAGCACCCCGATCGCCGCCCCCGCGCCGAGCGCGAGCGCCAGCGCGATCGCGGGCGAGACCTCGTTGCCGTCGGGCAGCAGCAGCAGCGTGCAGATGACGCCCGCCACGCCGGAGACGTAGCCGATCGAGAGGTCGATCTCCCCGAGCAGGAGCACGAAGACGATCCCCATCGCGATCGTGGCGAACGCCGCGCCCTGGATCAGCAGGTTGACGAAGTTCCCGGCCGTCAGGAAGCGATCGTTCTGCGACTGGAAGACGATCGCGATGATGACCAGGCCGATGATGATCGGCAGCGAGCCGAGGTCGCCGGCGCGGACGTTGTCCCACCAGCGGCGCGCATAGATCTGGACGGTCTCGCGCGGGGCGACGTTCTCGTCGATGGGAGGGGTCGCGACCGCCATCACACCATCCCCTCGTCCTGGCCGGGCACCCTCTCGAGCTGCCCGGAGGTGATCGCCTGCACGACCTGCTGCTGCGTCGTGTCGGCGGTGGTGAAGCGCGCGACGTCCTTGCCGAGGCGCAGGACCGTGATCGAGTCCGCGACCTCGAAGACGTCGTGCAGGTTGTGCGAGATCAGCACGACCGCGAGCCCCTGCTCGCCGAGGCGCTTGACCAGGTCGAGGACCTGCCGCGTCTGCGCGACGCCCAGCGCGGCCGTCGGCTCGTCGAGGATGACGAGCTTCGAGTTCCACATCACGGCCTTGGCGACCGCGACCGACTGGCGCTGGCCGCCGGACAGGCCGGCCACGCTCTGGCGCACCGACGACAGCGTCGTCACGCTCAGCGACTTCAGCGTCTCGCTCGCGCGGCGCTCCATCGTGGTCTCGTCGAGCTGCTTCAGCGGCCCGTAGAGCTCCTCGCGCCCGAGGAACATGTTCTGCACGACGTCCAGGTTGTCGGCGAGAGCGAGGTCCTGGTAGACGACCTCGATCCCGAGACGGGCCGCGTCCTTCGGCCCGTGGATGTGCGTCCGCTCACCGTCGAACCAGACCTCGCCCCCGTCGATCGGGTGGATGCCGGCGATGCACTTGATGAGCGTCGACTTGCCCGCCCCGTTGTCGCCGACCAGCGCCATGACCTCGCCCTGGTGGACCGAGAAGTCGACGCCCTTCAGCACCTCGACGGCGCCGAAGCTCTTCTCGATGCCCCGGCAGTCGAGCAGCGGTGGCTTGTCGGAGGCGGAGGGCCGCGGGCTGACGCCGGCGGCCTCCTGCACGTCGGTGCTCATGGTCAGAGCCCCAGCTCCTCGCACTTGGCGGCGAGCTTGCCGGTGCAGACCTCCTCCTTCTTCGGGTAGTCGATCTCCCCGAAGTACTCGCTGATGTTCTCCTGGGTGACCGGCACCGGCTCGAGCAGCACGGACGGGACCTTCTTCGTCCCGTTGTCGACCGGCTCGGTCTGCACGCTCGGCTTCTCGCCCTTCGCCAGCGCGATCGCGATCTCCGCCGCCGCGTTGGCCTCCTTCTCGATCGCCTTGTAGACGGTCATGCACTGATCGCCCGCGACGATGTTCTGGATGCCCTGCAACGTGGCGTCCTGACCGGTCACCGGGATCTGCTTGAGCTTGCGCTGCTTGATCGCGGAGAGCGCCGCGTTGCCGAGGCCGTCGTTCGCCGCGAGCACGCCGTCGACCTTGTTGTTGGCCTTCTGCAGCATCTGCTCGAAGATCGTCAGTGCCTTCTGGTTGTCCCAGTCGGGCACGGCCTGGTCGTCGACCTCGGTCCACTCGCCGGACTCGAACTTCGGGTTGATGACCGAGTCGTAGCCGTTCTTGAACAGGGTCGCGTTGTTGTCCGTCGGCGAGCCGTTCAGCACCGCGACGGCGGGCTTGGTCGTTCCCTCGAGGCACTTGACGAGACCCTCGCCCTGGAGCTTGCCGACCTGCTCGTTGTCGAACGAGACGTAGTACTCCGTCGCGTCGGTGTCGAGGGTCAGGCGGTCGTAGTCGATGACCTTCGCGCCCTGCGCCTTGGCGTTCGCCGCGATGGCCGCGCCGGAGCCCGAGTCGAGGTTCACGAGCAGCAGCACCTTCGCGCCGTTCGTGATCGCCTGCTCGGCCTGCTGCTGCTGCGTCGACTTGTCGCCCTCGGCGTTCTGGATGTCGGCCTCGACGCCGGCCTCGTCGAAGGCCGCCTTCAGGAGCGGCCGGTCGACCGTCTCCCAGCGCACGGACGACTTCGAGTCGGGGAGCAGGACGGCGACCTTGCCGGCCTCGCCGCCTTCGCCGCCGCCGCCGGTGTCGCCACCGGACTCGTCGTCGTCGTCACCGCAGCCGGCGGCCGCAAGAGCGAGCGCGCACATGACGGCGGTGAGGATCAGGAACGACTTGCGCCACCACGGGTCATGACGTTGGGACATGGGCACTTCTCCTCCTCCTATGGAACAGCGGGAACGGTGTGCAGCTGGGGGACGTCCGCGCGGTGCGCGGCAAGGATCAGGGCGCCGAGGACCTCGGCGCGGCCTCCGAGCGGGCTCTGCACGACGCGGACGTCGGCGGAGGCGCTGGGGATCGCGTAGCGGGCGATCGCGGCACGGATGGGGTCGAGCAGCGCGTCGCCGGCCGCGGCGAGCTCGCCGCCGATGACGATGGCCTCGGGGTTGAGGACGTTCACGAGGCCGGCGAGCACGCGGCCGACGGCGCGGCCGGCGTCGGCGACCGCGCGCAGCGCGCCCGGGTCGTCCTCGGCGACGAGCTCGAGCACCCTGTCGAAGCTGAGGTCGGGCCCGTGCGTCCGCCGGAGCAGCTCGACGATCGCCGGGCCGGCCGCGAACGTCTCCAGGCAGCCGCGGTTGCCGCAGCGGCAGATCGGGCCGCTGTCGTCGACGAGCACGTGGCCGAGCTCGCCGGCGGTGCCGCCGGCGCCGTGGATGATGCTGCCGTCGACGACGACACCCGCGCCGATGCCGGCGGCGATCATGATGTAGATCGCGTTGCCGACGTCCTGGGCGGCGCCCATCGCGACCTCGGCCATCGCGCCCAGGTTCGCGTCGTTCTCGATGAAGACGGGGACGCCGAGGCGCCGGTGCATCTCGGCGCCAGGGCGGAGGTCGCCCCAGCTCGGGAGGATCGCCGTGCGGTGGACGATGTCGGCCTCGTGGTCGACGGGGCCGGAGACGCCCATGCCGGCGGCGAGCACGCGCTCGATCGGCACGTCCGCCTCGTCGAGCGCGGTGCGGACGAGCTCCGCGGCGGCGTCGAGCGCGGAGGCGCCGGCGTGGTCGACGTCCATCTCGCGGGCGCCCTCGGCGAGGATCGTCCGGCTCAGGTCGGCGACCGCGACGTGGACGCCGGCGTGCCCGAAGTCGATGCCGACGACCGCTCCCGCGCGGCGGTCGAGGGTCAGGAGGACCGGGGGGCGGCCCTGCCCCTGGGCGCGGCCGTCGCCGTCCTGCGCCGTCTCGACGACGAGGCCGGAGTCCTGGAGGTCGCCCACGAGGCTCGAGATCGTCGAGCGGGACAGGCCCGTGATCCGCGCCAGCTCGGCGCGGCTCGCGGTGCCGCGCCGCTGGAGCTCCTCCACGACGCGGCGACGGTTGTGGTCGCGAAGCGACCCGAGCGACCCGTACTCGGTCCTTGCCACAAACCGCACCCTCTCGGATCGGGGCGGGGTTTGTCAAGAGCACGATCAAAAGAATGCGTTTCAGGCGATCGTTTGTTCGGGAGCCGAACGACTGTCATTCGGCGGCCCGCCGCGCGTAGAGTCGCCGCGTGCAGGTGCGCGCCGGGACGATCGTCGGCCGGGACGCGGAGCTGGAGCGGCTCCGGCAACTGGTGGCCGACGCTCGCGACGGGACGAGCGGGACCCTCTGCGTCTTCGGCCCGGCCGGCCAGGGCAAGACGGCGCTGCTCGACCGGCTGTGCGAGGAGAGCGCCGCGGAGGTCGAGGTCGTGCGGGCCACCGGGATCGAGTCCGAGAGCGAGCTGCCGTTCGGCACGCTCGACGCGCTCGCACGGCCGCTGCTCGACCACCTCGACGCCGTGCCCTCCGCGCAGCGGCGGGCGCTGGAGGCGGCGCTCGCCCTGGGCGGCGGAGGCGACGCCGCGGACCCGCTGGCGATCGGCGCCGGGACGCTGTCCCTGCTCGCCGCGGCGGCCGACGCGCGCCCGGTGCTGTGCATCGTCGACGACCTGCACTGGGTCGACGACGCGTCGCGGCGCGCGCTGCTCTTCGCGGCGCGGCGGCTGCGGCGCGAGGCGGTGGCGATCGTGCTCGCGTCGCGCGGCGACGACGCGCCGGTGGTCGGCGACGTGCGGGGGATCGAGCAGCTGCGGGTCGGGCCGCTCGCCGACGCGGAGTGCACGCGGATCCTCGCCGAGCTGAGCGACGGGCGCCTGCCCGCCGAGGTCGCGGGCCAGCTCGTCGCGAGCGCCGGCGGGAACCCGCTGATCCTGCTCGAGCTGGCGGCGCGCCTGACGCCGGAGCAGCTCTCGGGTCGCGAGCCGCTCGTCGGCCCGCCTCCCCCGGGCGCCGGCGCCCGCGACCTGCTGGCCGAGCGGATCTCCGCGCTGCCGGCCGCCGCCGCGCGGGCGCTCGTCGTCGTGACGTCGAGCGACGACGCCGACCTCGACGTCCTGCAGACCGCGCTGCGCTACGCGGGCTCGAGCCTCGACGACCTGCTCCCCGCCGAGGCGGCCGGGCTGCTGGAGATCCAGGGCGGCCGGCTGTCGCTGCGCCATCCGCTCGTGCGCTCCGTCGCCTACCACGGGGCCCCGCCGGAGGCGAAGCGGCGCGCGCACGCGGCGTTCGCGGCCGCGCTGCCGGAGGGCGACGGGCGGCGTGCCTGGCACCTCGCGGCCGCGGCG
>DASZDF010000667.1:0-4932 GCA_035942275.1 Solirubrobacteraceae bacterium
CGCGCGGCGGAGAGCTGGTCGCCCTCGGGGTCGGTCAGCGTCAGCGCGGAGTCGATCGACACCGGCGACAGGCCCTCGGTGAAGACGAGGTCGCCGTCGGCCATGTGCACCGAGGGCGCGTCGTTGACGCCCGTGACCGCGATGTCCTTCGTGGAGCCGGCGGAGTTGAGGGCGCCGTCGTCGAGGACGAACTCGACGGTCTTCAGCGCCGTCATGTCGTCGACGGTGGTGTTCGCGAACTTCACGTCACGCAGCGCGGCCTGGTAGTCCGACGTCGTCGCCGAGCCGCTCAGCGTGAGCACGCCCGAGCTGTACGTGTGCGTGATGCCGCCCCCGTCGACGAAGCTGAGGACGTCACCGGCCTGGAAGCCCGACGTGATCGAGACGACCGCGCCCTCGAGGTGGGTGTCGTCGGGGTCGTTGAGCGTGAAGGAGCCGTCGACCACCTTCGGCACGTCGCCCTCCGTGTACGAGGTGGGGTTGTTCGAGGCGGACGCGACCGGCGCGTCGTTGACCGGCGTGGCGTCGACCTGGCGCTGGGCAGTGTTGCTGGTGGCGTCGACGGGCCCGCCGTCGGTGACCGTGAAGGAGATCGTGCGCGAGGCCGCCGGGTCGTTCGAGTTGTTGCGGTACTGGATCGAGCGGATCGCCGTCTGGTACTGCGCGACCGTCGCGACGCCGCTCAGCGTGAGCGTGCCGGCGTTGATGGCCCAGTTGCCGGTGATCCCGTTCTGGTTCGTGAAGTCGAGCTGGTCGTCGCCCGCCACGAACCCGGTGCCGACCTGCACGGTCGCGCCGTTGATCTGCGTGTCGTCGACGTCGGTGATCGTGGCCGAGGGGAAGAGGGTCTCACCCGGGTCGTTCTCGATGTAGCTCAGCGCGCCGGCGGCGCCCGTCGCCACGACCGGGTGGTCGTTGACGGGCTCGACGGTGATGTCGCGCTCGGCCGGGATGCCGGCCTCGTCGCCGTCCTCGGCGCGGAACTCGAACGTCCGCGACGTGCCGGGGTCCTGATGCGTGCTGTCGAACTGCACCGACCGCAGCGCATCGCGGTACTGCGTCACCGTCGCGACGCCGGAGAGCGTGAGCGTGCCCGCGCCGTCGTCACTCCCGCTGATGCCGTTCTGGTTCGAGAAGACGAGCGCATCGCCGGTCTTGAACGTCCCGTCGATGATCTTCACCGTCGCGCCCTCGAGCTGCGTCGAGTCGGGATCGCTGAGGGTCAGGCCGCTGTCGATGACCACCGCGGCGCCGTCCTCGACGAAGTTGGAGATCGCGCCGCCGGAGGTGGCGGTGACCGCGGAGGCGTCGTTGTCGGGCTGCACGATGACCTTGACCGTGCCCGCGGAGCTGCCGCCGCGGTTGTCGGCGGCCGTGTAGGCGAACTCGTCCTGGCCGTGGAAGTCCTGGGCGGGCGTGTACGTCAGGTTCGGCGGGGTCCCGGTCAGCGTGCCGTGGGAGGGCAGGCTCGTGACCGTGAAGGTGACGGGGTCGCCGTCGGCGTCGGTCGCCGTCAGCGTGATCGCCTTCGCCGTGTCCTCCGGCGTGACCTGGGCCGGCGTCGTCGGGTTCGGCGCGTGGTTGATCGGCGGCGGAGGGCCGACGGGCGGCGGGGGCGGCGGCGGCGGCGCCGGGCGCGTCGGGAACTTGAGGAGGTTCAGGGGCGCGGCGAAGATGAACGCCGGGCTGAGCGACATCGCCCGGGCCATCATCCACGTCATCATCGACGGCCCGCCCGCGGCGCGGAAGGCGAGCCAGTCGGCGATCTCCTGCGGGCTGTTGACGAACGCCTCGAGACCGCCGAGGAGGGCGTTCGTGAACTCGAGGAGCTGGTCGGGGTTGCCGGGGTCCTGGAGCACGCCGCCGGGGCCGGTCAGCTCGGGCACGTAGGTGAAGCTCGCCTCGCCGGGCCCGCCGGAGGAGAGGAGCAGCACGGTGTTCGGCTCGTCGATCAGCTGCGTGTTGACGCGCCCGCTGTGCGGCACGTCGAAGAGGAACTTGAACGTCACGGCCTGGTTCTTCTTGACCAGCGCCTCGAGCTCGTCGCCGGTGATGACGTGCCACTCGATGAGGCCGCCCGGCGCGGTGCGCATGCCGACGACCATCCCGGCCTGGCCGTCCTTCGGCGCGGCGCCGGCGGCGTAGAGGAAGAGGTCGCGGCAGCCGGCGTCGTCGATGAGCTCCTGCGCCGCCTGGATCGGCGTCTGCCCGGACTTCGTCGTGTAGCGGCGCGAGATGAACCCGGCGTTCAGCTTCTCGAGGCCCTCGAAGAACAGGCCCAGGCGCGCGCGGGTGACGTCCACGCGGCCGAAGTCGAAGAAGTCGCCCATCGTGTCCGAGATGCGCAGCGCACACGACTTCTCCGCGGCCAGTGCGTCGGCCACCTGCTGGCGCATGCCGGTCGGCGCCTGGCGGGTCCGCGCCCGGCTCGCGTCGGCAGCGGCGGCCCACGTGCGGCTGAAGACGCGGAAGCGCTTGGACTCGTAGTTCTTCGCGGAACGGAAGAACGCCGCCGGCCGGCCGTGGACGAGGGGCACCCAGCGGGTGAGCTCGCTGATGCGGACCTTCCCGGTCCGCTCGCCGACGACGACGACCCGGCCCGGATGCTCGAATGCCTGGTGCGGGCCCTGGTCCTCGAAGAAGAACCACGAGCGCTCGGCGCCCGTGCGCATGACGACGTCCTGGCGACGCAGCTCGGCGCCGGCCTTGCGGATGCGCTTGATGCGCGCCCTGCGGAAGGTGTTGTCGCCGGCGGCGGAGGGCACCAGCCCGCCGCTCGGCCCGGCCTGCCCGATGATCGTGCGCGGCGCGACCGTGCGGCGCAGGCCGAAGACGATGACCGCGTCGTCGGTCTTCTCGGTCCCGAGGGCGGCGAGGGCCTTCTTCGCGGCCGCGTCGCGCGTGATCGCGTCGGCCGGCGGGGCGAAGGCGAGGAGGGCGATGACGAGTACGAGCAGCGTTCCCGCGACTGTGCACTTCCCCCGGAGGGCCTCCAGGGCCGAGCCTCCTGCTCCGGCCATCGGAGCGACCGTACGCCGGTCGCGAGACGGAACGCAAGTGGTTTCGGCCCACTCAAACGCTGTTGGACGAATGTATGAGCGACTGAGCGCAGGCTGAGCCGGCGGCCGCTGCTGGGGGGAACGGGCGGCGATGCCTAGCTCATCGGCACCGGGCGCGCGAAAACTGAGGGTCAGTTCATCGGTAGGCGCGTCATGACCGCACGTAGCGGGGAACGCCCGCGAACATCCGGTCGGGGTCGACGCGCCGCTTGACTTCCCGCACGCGGGCGCGCGCGGGGGCGGAGAGGGGGTCGCCGGCGTCCCACGGCGCGAGGTCGCCGAGCGCGCCGGCGGCCGCGGCGGCCATCGCCTCGCCGTCGCCTTCGTGCGCGACGCCGACCGCGACGGCGACGAACTCGGCGCCCACGCGCTCGGCCGCGCCGCCGTACCGCGCCTCGGCCGCGACGGCGCCGCCGAGCTGGCGGATCTCGACCGAGTCGAGCGGGGTCTCGGCACCGGGGCCGGCGGCCTCGAGGACGGCGTCGATCGCCTCGTCGGTCAGCGTCCCGAGCAGCCTGTGCCCGCCGACGCGGCGGCCGCTTCCGCACTCGGGGTCGCCGTGGAGCGCGAGCAGGCCCGCGGGCGGCATCGTCGTGAAAGTGTCGATCTCAGGCTGAAGGTGACGGAGGTGGTCGATGAACGCCTCGGCGGCCTCGGCACAGCCCGCGTAGGCGGCCTCGATGGCGACGAAGGCGCGGCCGCGGAACGGGGCCGGGACGGCGTCCGTGTCCGGCGTCCGCAGGAGGCGCGCGACCGACGTCAGCTCGACCGGCGCCGTGCGCGCCCAGTCGCGCCAGCGGCGCAGGATCTCGGGGGCGCGCTCGATGGGCCACATGAGGGAGCCCGCGTAGAGCTGGGCGACCGGGTGGAGCAGGAGCTCGACGGCGACGACGATGCCGAGCTGCTCGCCGCCGCCGCGCAGCGCGTAGAAGAGTTCCGGCTCGGTGGCGAAGTCCGCACGGACCAGCTCGCCGTCGGGCGTGACGAGTTCGACGGCGGTGACGCTGTTGCACGCCAGGCCGTGCAGGCGGGCGAGCCAGCTCACGCCGCCGTGGAGCGTGTCGGGGACCACCGGGGAGTCGCCGGCCTGCGCGGCCAGCGGCGCCAGGCCCAGCTCCGAGGCGGGGAGCGACACGTCGCGCCACAGCGCGCCGGCCTCGACCCGCGCCCGCCACATGTCCTCGTCGATCTCGACGCCGTTCAGGGCGGCGGTGCTGACGACGAGCGCGCCATCGGCGTCCGCGGGAGCGGCGTCGCGCGGGCTGAGCACGACCACCCGGCGGCCCTCGCTGCGGGCGAGGCGGACGGCGTCCACGGCGTCCTGCGCGCTGTGGAGCTCGATGACGTCGGTGCTCGCGCGGCTGGCGGTGGTGCTCATGGCTCGGCACTGTCACGCACGCGCCTTGCCGTGCGGTTGCCGCGCCCTTGCCGCCGCCTGCAAGGTTCGGCCGCCCGCTCGCAAGGTCGCTGCAAGGTTCGCGCGCGAGCATGCGCGCCATGCCCTGCCTCATCACCTGCGAGTGCGGCGACTGCCTCCGCGCGGACTCGCCGGACGAGCTGGTCAGCGAGATGCAGCGCCACCTCGACGCCGCCCACCCCGAGATCGCCGGCGCCCCGCTGCCCGGCGACCTGCTGGCCATGGTCGAGTTCGACGACTGACCGCAGCGCACAGACACCGAGACGCCCGCCGAACGGGTCGCGAACGCTCGGGCGGCAGTCTCGCCGTCGTGATCAACATGCGACGGAACCTCCTCCTCGGCTCGCTCGCCCTCGGGGCGCTCGGCGCGACGGCCGCGCCGGCCCTCGCCGTTCCCGACGGCTGCGCCGCGAATCCCGAATGCCTGGTCGAGACGGTCGGCGGCGGCGCGACGCC